>JACSRL010000205.1 GCA_014879765.1 Anaerolinea sp.
CAGCCGGCGGGCCAAACGTTGGTTTCGATACGGCGCAGACGCCTACTCAACCAACGTTTGGCCCGCCGGATATCAGAAAGCCCCTTCGGGTGTTCATACCCGAAGGGGCTTTTTCTTTTTCAAGACCGGCCAAGCTGCCGACCTTCAGGCCGACAGCCCCGCGGCCAGCGTCTCCAGATCGATCAGCGCGACCTTAGCCGGCCCGGCCATGGCCCGCGCGGCCTCAGAAAAGCCTGCGCGGGCGAACAACGCAGGATATCATCCAAAAACCTGATCTCTGCCTCGCGATCGACAAACATAGCTCTGCCTCCAAATCAAATAAGCCACGCGTCATGTATTATACACAACGCGTGGCTTATCTCTAAACGCGTGGGGAGAGGACTGACAGTGCTGGTTTCACGCGAGACCAGCACTGTCAGTCCTTGCGGGTCGTTATGTCGAGCGAATAGGAGATTTCGGCGGAGTCCTGGAGTACACGCAGGTGATACTGCGAGCGCGGCGATGAGATGACGAAGTTCTCGCCGTTTTCCGTGGCCGTGACCGCCACCCTGTATCCTTCGTCGCTCCCTTCCTGCGGCGCCTCCTCGCTTGACAGCTCTGCCGGAGCCACGTCCGCAGTCCGTTCGATGACCACCGGCAACGGCGCGGGTTCCGGCGCCGGGACCGCGGGCAGGGCGACGATGGACGCGGCCAGCGGCTCCCCTGCGACGGCCGCCGGGCCGCCGGCGTGCAGCGCCTGCCAGCGTTGACTGATGACCACCCACTGCGAATAGATCACCCACAGCAGAAAGAGGGTCAGGCCCACCGCCGTCAGGTTGTAGATCAGCAACAGCCGCGCGCGCAGGGCGGCCAGGCGCGCTTGCAGGGCCAGAATCTCTGCCTGAACCTGCTCCACCGCGGTCTGAACCTCGGCCAGCCGGCCATCCACCCGCCCCGTCAGCCCGGTGAGCGTGTCCACCGTCTGGCTGGTCAGACGATTGGCGGCCCCGGTCACCGTCGAGCGCACGGTGTCGTTGATCTGGCGCACATCGGCCGCGGTCTCATCCAGCCGGTTCAGCGCCCGCTCCAGCTCCTCCACGGCCGGCGGGGTCTGCCGGATCAAGGGGAAGGCGTTGATGAAGTCCACCAGGGAGCGCACGGCGCGCAGCGTGTCGGTGACCGGCGCGAGGGTGGTGCGAATCTGTTCCACCGTGGGCGCCAACCGCTCGCCGAGCCGGTTGGAGAGGCCGGTCAGCAGCGGGTTGCTCGCCTCGATGTTGGCGCCCGCGGCCACGATGGTCGAGTCGACCTGCTGGATCTCCGACCGGCCGCGCTCAACCAGCGCGTGGGCCCGCCCGGCGCCGGTATCGACGATGGTCACGGCCGTATCGGCCATGGAAAACACCTGGACAGTCGTATCGGTGGCGACGCCGCGCAGCCACCAGGCGCCGACGATGCCGGCGACGCTGAGAACCATAGCCAGCGCCGCCAGGGTGATGATCAGCCAGTGCAGGACTTTCCTTCCGCTGCTCATAAGAATCTCGCTTTCCAGATCGATTAACTGTCAGAGCGCCGACGCATGAGGCGCCGGCGGCTTCACAGCCTTTCTGTAGGCAGGCGGCCTGTCTTGAGAGCGGCCACCTGCTCAGAACTAAACGGGGCATCGAACAAACGGAGATCCAGGTGATAAACCCGGAACAGATCGGCGATATAGTGCATGCGGTCGGGCAGGCGGCCCCAGTCCACAGCGCCGCTGTCGAGCAGGCTATCGGGTGTCGGGTCGACCTGCTGCAGCAGCGCGGTAAACCCCGGCAGATCAATGGTGCGCAGCAAGTCGGGAAAGCTGCCGGGCAGGTCCTCTCCCAACTGCAATGTTTGGCCGTCCGGCATGGCCAGCGTCATCATGCGCTGGGTGACCAGAAGCCGGGCGATGCGCATCGCCTCGTCGGCCAGGTGATCGCGCGCCTGAAGCAGCGGTCGCGCCCGCCCGGCCAGGCCAGCCAGCACGTAACGCAGCCGCGCGCCGGGGTTGGGAAACAACTCGGCCACCAGCCGGCGGCGCAACAGGCGTGGTTCGTAAATCGGTGCGTTCATGGCCTCGACGATCTCCGGCTGCAAGCGGTTCTGCTCGTGGAAGCCGATCTCCAGGTTGGCCAGCAGCATGAGCTGGGCCTTCAAACGCTCATCGGCGGCTGTCCAGGCCAGGTGGTAATGGGTGAAAGCCTGGCGCAGATAGCGCTGACCATCGGGCGGATCGCCGGCGTGCAGGCCGTCGCAGAACTCAGCCAGGCGGGCGTCGTCCGGCTGGCCATCGGCAAACAGCGCCAGAAACCGGGCAAAGTGATAGCCGATCTCCTCGAAAACCTTGCGATTGCCGCGCGCCACCGCCTCGGCCGTGCGCTGGAAGGCGGCTGCCGGGTTGAGCGCCTCCCACAGCGCCTCCACCGCGCCGGCCGCGCTGCGCCCCTCGTCGCCGGCGAGCTCCCGGCCGGCCGCGGCCATAGCCTGGGCGGCTTCGTCCGCATCGGCCGAGGCGCGCAGCCGCCGCTGCCAGGCGCGCTGCAAATCCTCTTGGCGGATGCTCTGGCCCGCCTGCTTGGAAGCCCACGTGGCTACCGCACACCAGTTGGCGCCAGGGCCGGTCAGCCTGGCCATGGCCGTGGCCAGCTCGTGGTAGCACTGGGTGATCTGCAGGTTGCGCAGCACGGGATCAGCCAGGGCCGTGATGCGCTGCACGTCGGCGACGGTAGGGTCAGCACTCATGATGCAGTTGCCAGGCGAACGATCTGCGGCGAACGGCCCGGCACGCGCTCGATGACGCCGCGCGCCTCCAGGTCCAGCTTGACCGAGACGGTGTACCAGCCGATGGAGCCATCGAAGGGCCCTGCCAGGTTGATCGCCACGGCCTCGCTCAGGTCGCCAAACGGAATCTCGCCGCGCTGCGCCAGACTGTCCAGGATCGCCTGCCGGATCAGCTCGTACTTATCGCGGTCGATGTTGACGCCTTGCTTACCGGCCGGATGCAAGGTCAAGATACGTTCGCTCACAAGGTCCTCCGTGGTCTCGGACTGCGCTGATCAAATCATTCATATCATTCACAATGACAGGCCCGATTATAGCGCAAGTCGCTGCGCCAGACAATCGCCACATGGCTGGTGAGGAATTTGCGCGCAGCCCGCCGCCTGTGGCATACTTTGGGCGCAAATCCCTGGAGGTATACCCCCGATGACAGAGAAGATTGCAGCCTAAGGTCTTTCCTCGCTTCCCACCCATTGGGAAACCACCTGAGAAACGTGTCGTTCCATGCCGGCGCGGTCCATGACCGCACCACGCGATTGGTGACCGGACGACAGCGCGGCAGGTCTGTGGCGAGGACCACACGCCTGCTGTGATCGTGCTCTTTCTCAATGCTTGACATGCTGTTTTACGCCGCAGGCGCACGCCTGCGGCGTTTTTCTTTTCAGGAGTTTGCCCTATGTTGCAAGTTCGCCACATCACCCACCACTTCGGCGACGTCAAGGTGCTGGACCAGGTCAGCTTCACCCTCAACCGCGGCCAGCGGGCCGGGCTGATCGGCCCCAACGGCTGCGGCAAAAGCACCTTGCTCAAGATCATCACCGGCGAGCTGCGGCCCGACCAGGGGAGCGTACAGCTCAGCCCGGCGACGCTGCGTCTGGGCTATTTGCCCCAGGCGCTGGACTTCCCGCCCGACGCCACCGTCAGCGACCTGCTGACCGCGGCCGAGGGGGAACGTGTCGCAGTCGAGACCCGCCTGGCCGAGGCGGTCGAGCGCGTAGCCGCGGCCGGCGACGGCGACCGGGCGGCCGCTCTGGAGGCCTACGACCGCGCCCTGGCCACCTTCGAGACGCGGGGCGGCGGCAGCCTGCACGCCGAAGCTGACGCAGTGCTGGCCGGGCTGGGCCTGGCCGACGTGAGCCAGGAGCGGCCGATGCGCGCTCTCAGCGGCGGGCAGAAGACGCGGCTGGGGCTGGCGCGCTTATTGCTCAGCGCCCCTGACCTGCTGCTGCTGGACGAGCCGACCAATCACCTGGACATCCGCGCCCTGGCCTGGCTGGAGGAATTTCTGGCCGGCTACCCCGGCGCGGTGCTGCTGGTCTCCCACGACCGCGCCTTCCTGGACCGCACCGTGACCACCATCCTGGCGCTGGACGATGTCACCCGCACCCTGCGCGACTATCCAGGCACCTATTCGGACTACGCGCTGGCGCTGGATCGCGGCCTGGAAAAGCAGTGGGCCGCCTACCAGGAACAGCAGGAACGCATGGCGCGGCTCAACTCGTCGATCCGCCGGCTGTCGGGCAAAGCGCAGAACATCGAAAACGAGACCATCCACTTCTACTGGCGGCGCATCGCCAAAGATCTGGCGCGGCGGGCCGTGGTGCAAAAACGCCGCCTGGAGCGGATGCTGGAGAGCGAAGATCTGGTGGAGAAGCCGGGGCTGAGCTGGAAGATGAAGCTTGAATTCCCCGACATGCCGCGCAGCGGCCAGGATGTGCTCATGGTCGAAGGGCTGACGGCGGGCTACGGGGAACGGATGGTGCTGAGGGAGGTCGATCTGCACCTGAGCTTTGGCCAGCGGGTCGCGCTGATCGGTCCCAACGGCGCGGGCAAGACCACCCTGCTGCGCTGCATCACCGGCGACTTGCAGCCCTGGTCGGGCCAGGTACGGCTGGGCCGCGGCGTGCGGCTGGGCTACATGGCGCAGGAACAGGAGACGCTGAACCTGGCCGCGACGCCGCTGGCCCTGCTGCGCGCGGCCGCGCCGCTGAACGAGACCGAGGCGCGCAGCTTTCTGCACACCTTTCTCTTCGCCGGCGACGAGGTCTTCACCCCCGTGGGAAAACTGAGCTTCGGCGAACGCAGCCGGCTGGCGCTGGCCCTGCTGGCCAGCCGCGGCTGCAACTTCCTGCTGCTGGACGAGCCCATCAACCACCTGGACATCCCCAGCCGCGAGAGCTTCGAGCGCGCCATGGCCCGTTTCCAGGGCACGGTGCTGGCCGTGGTCCACGACCGCTACTTCATCGAACGCTTCGCTACGACGCTGTGGATGGTGGAGGGGGGCGGAGTGCAGGTGGTGGCGACGAGTTAGGCAAACCAGCGCAGGAACCGCGGCCAGACAAGCACTTGCGCCAAAGCGCAACCTAGGTGCAAGTGTCGAAATCAACGTCTTCGCACCAGGCGATTGAGCTATAACGCTCAGTCGTAGTGATATTTGCAGGAGGCAACGATGATCGCATCAGTTGATTACTCCTCAGCTTGCTCCAATCCCACCGCCATCAGATAGCCGCGCGCCCGTTCGGTGCGGGGGTATTGGTTGACCAAGCGCCAGAAGCGGGGGCCGTGGTTGGGCTCCAGCAGGTGCGCCAGCTCATGCACCAGCACGTAGTCGCGCACGAAGGCCGGCATGGCGGCCAGGCGGTGCGAGAGGCGGATCGTCCCCTGGCTGGGGGTGCAACTGCCGTGCAGGCTGTTCTGATTGCTGACCCAGCGCACCGACTGCCAGTGCAGCTTGCCGCCGAAGTACTGCTGGTTCAGCTCCCTGGCCCGCTGCTCCAGCGCGGCGTCGTCCAGCTTGTTCTTGGCCTGGCGGCGCTGCCAGCGTTTGAGCAGCTTGTCCACCACCGGCTGCAAGTCGGCGTCGCTCATGTGCGCCGGGGCCTGCACCACGAAGACGCCGTCGACGGCGCGGGCGCTGACGGTCTTGGCGCGCTGTTGGCTGCGGATGATTTTGACTTCCATCGATCACACCTGCACTCGGCAACGGGCTCGGTCAGGAGACCGGCCCGAGCGGCTTTTCAAGGCAACGGGCTCGGTCAGGAGACCGGCCCGAGCGGCTTTTCAGGGCAGCGGGCTCGGTCAGGAGACCGGCCCGAGCGGCTTTTCAGGGCAACGGGCTCGGTCAGGAGACCGGCCCGAGCGGCTTTTTACGGACCAGGGCGTAGTATACTCGATGCGCAGCACATGCAGCCAATCGACGGGCGCTGCGATTCTGGAGCGTCTTGACAGCCGCAGAATCTGGTGTTACTATCGACGCCATTGCCGCCATGTAGCGCTCAGCCAGTCGTTCAGAAACCGGATTTTTGTCTTGCAGACCAAGGTCATGGCGCCATGAAAAGCCGTTGCGCAGACGAAAACCATACCCGCAAAGAAGAACCTGGTTTCTGACCGACTGGCTGAGCCGTTACAACATTCCAACGACCTGACGCGGAGGTAGAGCCCCATGTTGCCCTTGCTGAACAATGAAACGACCATCTCACAGATCGTCAGCTTGCTGATCGCCGCCCTGCTGGGCGGGCTGATTGGCCTGGAACGCGAGCGGGAACAGCGACCGGCCGGCCTGCGCACCTATATGCTGGTCTGCGTCGGCTCGGCGCTGTTCACCATCCTCTCCATCAACGCCTTTCCCAGCGAGCTGCCGCGCGACACGGCGCGCGTGGCGGCCCAGATCGTCACCGGCATCGGCTTCCTGGGCGCGGGCACAGTCTGGCGCTCGCACGATCGCGTCAGCGGACTGACCACCGCAGCCGGGCTGTGGGTGGCCGCGGCCATCGGCATGGCCGTGGGCGCGGGCATGGGCATGCTGGCCCTGGCCGCCACCGTGCTGGTGTTGGTGGTGTTGTCGGTCTTCCTGCGCGCCGAACGGGCCTTCCTCAACCACGATCAGCGCCACGATCACCGTCGCGAGCAGTGAGCCACGGCCGTCCGGCGCGACGGGGCCGAATTGACAGGCGGCGCGCAACTTCGTATAATGCAGCGTGCGTCGCCATTACCCGTTCAGCGCACCCAATGTCCCTCTGGCTCCCACCTGTCCCGTCAAACTATGAGCGTCGTCGAGGAAATCAAGGATCGACTGGATATAGTCGAGGTGATCTCGGCTTATGTCCCCCTGCGCAAGGCCGGCAACCTCTACAAAGGTCTGTGCCCCTTCCATCAGGAAAAAACCCCTTCCTTTGTGGTCTATCCTGACCGCGGCACATGGCATTGCTTTGGGGCCTGCAGCATCGGCGGCGATGTCTTCAGCTTTGTGATGAAGCGGGACAACCTGGACTTCCGCGAGGCGCTGGAGGTGCTGGCGCAGAAGGCCGGCGTCGAGCTGACGCCCCCCAGCGCCGCCCGCAGCCAGCAGGATCAAACCCTCGACCGCCTGCGCGAGATCAACCAGGCGGCCGCGGTCTGGTTCCATCACCAGTTGCGCCAGACCCCTCAGGGGCAGACCGCGCGCGATTATCTGGCCGGCCGCGGCTTCACCGACGCCACCCTGGACAAGTTCCTGCTGGGCTATGCGCCGGACGGCTGGAACGGCCTGCTGGCCTACCTGCAAGGCAAGAACTACGAGCCGGCCGATCTGCTGGCGGCCGGGCTGGTGATCGAACGCGAGCAGCCGGAGCCGGGCCGCTCCCCCTACTTCGACCGTTTTCGCCACCGGATCATGACGCCGATCCGCGACCTGCATGGCCACGTCATCGGCTTTGGCGCGCGCGCCCTGCGCAGCGAGCAGCAGCCCAAGTACCTGAACACGCCGCAGACCCCGCTCTTCGAGAAATCCAGCGTGCTCTATGGCCTGGACGCAGCCCGGCGCGCCATCCGGCCGCGCGGCAAGGCCATCATCGTCGAAGGCTACATGGACGTGCTGGCCTGTCATCAGGCCGGGGAGGAAAACGTGGTGGCCAGCATGGGCACCGCGCTGACCGAGACGCAGATCAAGCAACTGCGCCGCTACACCAGCACCATCGTGCTGGCCCTGGACGCGGACGCGGCCGGCCAGGCCGCCACCCTGCGCGGCATCTCCCAGGCGCGCGAGGCGCTGGACCGCGAGTGGGTGCCTGTGCTCACCCCTACCGGCCTGGTGCGGCACGAGGCGCGGCTGGCGGTCGATCTGCGGGTGATGACGCTGCCGGCCGGCCAGGACCCGGACGACGTGGTGCGCGCCGACGTGATGGCGTGGCGCGAATTGGTCAATAATGCCCAACCCGTGGTAGATTACTATTTCGGGCTGGCGCGGGCTGAATTGGACCTGAACACGGCCCAGGGTAAGTCTGAGGCCGTCGAACGCCTGGCCCCGCTGATCCTGGAACTCTCCGACGAGGTCAAGCGGGCCCACTACACCCAGCAACTGGCCCGGCTGATTCAGACCGACGAACGCAGCCTGGAACGGATGCTGCTCAAGCGGCGCCCGACAACGCAGCCCGCGGCGCGTCCCAGGCCTGCCCCGCCGCCGCCCGTGGTCTGGGAAGATGCTGAAGATTTCGATCTGCCCATGCCGCTGGACGTGCGACCGCAGCCGGCCACGCCGCCCCCGAAGGCAGCCAGGGCCAGCGCGCCGGCCGGCGCGGCCAGCTATTGCCTGACGCTGCTGGTGATGCACCCGGAGCTGCTGCCCGACCTGCAGGCGGAGCTGGTGAGCCTGGGCGCCGGCCCGCTGGACGACGATGATTTCAGCCGCGCCGATGAACGGGCGCTCTGCGCCGCGCTGGTGTCGGGCGAATTCGACGGCCGGCAGTGGCCGGGCATGGGCGCCGCCGAGGGCAGCCTGTTGGCCCAACTGCGGGCGGCCGGCCAGCGCCAGCCCGCCCTGGCCCAGGATCAACTGCTGGAGGACATGCTGCGGGCCGTGCTGCGGCTGCGCATCAGCGCCCTGAAAAGCCAGACCCGCACGCTGCCGGCCCTGACGCGCAGCGCGCGTGAGGAGGGCCAGAGCGAGGATGTGCGGGCCTATCAACAGCTTCAGCAGTCGCTCAGCGAACACCTGCGCCTGCTGGAGCAACTGCTCAATCAGCGCACCTACGCCGGCCGGCGTCAACTGACGCCAGAATCCTAGATGGCATGAAACCGGGTTTTTGTCTCACAGACCAAGGTCATGGCGCCATGAAAGGTCATTGCGCAGACGAAAACCATGCCCGCACGAGAAAAACCCGGTTTCTGAACGACCGGCTGAGCAGTTACGTGTTTTGTCAACCCCGGATCGCGGAGCAGGCATCCACAGATGCCGGGTTCGCATCTGAGGATGCGAACTCCGCGATGGTTGGCATCTGAGGATGCGAACTCCGCGAAGCGAGAGGTGAGATTGACGCGAAGCGAGATCGACGCGAAGCGAGATCGACGCGAGGCGAGATCGACGCGAAGCGAGATCGACGCGAGGCGAGATCGACGCGAGGCGAGATTGGCGCTGTATTGGCGCAGACCGATGCAAGTTCGTCAGCAGTTGTTGACACCATGCCAGAACCACGACGGCGCCGCGGGCGCCAGCCCAAGCCAAATACCGACCTGCCGCTGACCACCGGCGACGAATTCGACGACGGGTTGGGCGATGCACTGGACGACCTGGACGACGATCTGGCGCCGCAGATGCCTGGACGCGCGCTGCCTGACAGCGCCATGGACCAGGAACGCAGCGTGGACGAGGAGGAAGAGGAGGAGTTTGCCGAGGAGCCGGAGGACCTGGACACCGCCCTGCCCTCCATCGAACGCGATGAGGATTTCGAGCGCGAGGTGGAAGAGGAGATCAACCGGCCGGTCGAGGAGCTCTTGCAGGAGTTCGCCGATCCCACCATCACCAGCGACCCGGTGCGCATGTACCTGCGCGAGATCGGCCGCACCTCGCTGCTGACCGGCGACGAAGAGATCGAGCTGGCCTTGCAGATCCGCCAGGGCCAGGAGGCGGCCAGACTGCTGGCCAACCAGCCGGATCTGGATCTGGACCGGCGCGACGAGCTGGCCCTGACAGTCCGGCGCGGCGACGCGGCCCAGCAACGTCTGACCAACGCCAACCTGCGCCTGGTGGTCAGCGTGGCCAAGCGCTATATCGGCCGCGGCATGAGCTTCTCCGATCTGATCCAGGAGGGCAACATCGGCCTGTTGCGCGCCGTGCAGAAGTTCGATCACGAGCTGGGCTTCAAGTTCAGCACCTACGCCACCTGGTGGATCCGCCAGGCCATCAGCCGCGCCATCGCCGATCAGGCGCGCACCATCCGCATCCCCGTCCACATGGTCGAGAGCATCAACCGCCAGGTGCGCATCCAGCGCCGTCTGGCGCAGGAGCTGGGCCGGGACCCAACGCCGGAGGAGATCGCCCTGGAGACCGACCTGTTGGCGCCGGAGGATCGGCAGGCCATCGAGGCCGCGCTGCGCAGCGCCATGACGCTGGACCCGGAGCTGCGGCGCCGCTGGCAGCGCGCGGCCCAGAAGGTGCAGCGCATCAGCCGGGTGTCGCAGGAACCCATGTCGCTGGACATGCCGGTGGGCCAAGAGGAAAACAGCTACCTGGGCGACTTCATCGAGGACGACAATCTGCCTGGCCCGGCCGACGCGGCCAGCCATCAACTGCTGCGCGAGCAGATGCAGGACATCCTCGACCAGCTCAGCCCGCGCGAGCGCGAGGTACTGGAGATGCGTTTTGGCCTGGGCGACGGCACCAGCCACACCCTGGAGGAGGTGGGCCAGTATTTCGGCGTGACCCGCGAGCGCATCCGGCAGATCGAAGCCAAGGCGCTGCGCAAGCTGCGCCATCCCAACCGCAGCCGCAAGCTGCGCGACTATCTCGGATAGTAACTGTTCAGGTGCCGGGCACTTGCGCTTGACTTCGTAGCGTGAATTGGCTTCACGTGTCGCATTG
>JACSRL010000856.1 GCA_014879765.1 Anaerolinea sp.
GTTGGTGAAGGCGACCATCTGTCCCTGTGGATCGCGGATCGCCGCGATGGGGGTCTCGTTCAGGTAATCCCGGTCGAACTTGCCCAGGGAGAAGCTGCGCTCGCGGTGGCCGGGCAGTTGCAGCCACTGGTCGGAAACCTCCTGCGCCTCGTCCAGCAGCGCGCTGGCGTGAGGCGGATCGTACCAGGTGAAGGTAAAGCCATCGCGCACGAAGCGGCTGCGCGTCTTGCGCATGTGCTTGCTGCTGGCCAGGGTCGTGGGGAACTGGGCCAGCTCCACCACCGCTTCCTCGCCGATCTTCAACACGTCCAGGCCCGCGGCGCGGTAGACCGGCGTCAGGTCAGCCCAGGTCTGGTGAAACGCCACGGCCCAGCCGTTGTCGCCGCAGAAGGCCAGATAGGCGGCCAGCAGCGCCGGGACCCCCTCCTTTGGGCCGGCCGGATCTCCCAGCCCCAGGGCCACACCCCAGACCGTGCGATAGGCGATGCAGTTCTGCTGATCGGCGGAGAAAAAGTATGATTTGTCCGGCAGCAGCTTGAAATAGTCCACCCCGTTGCCGCCGTAGCGTTCCAGCAGCGCCTTGACCTGCGCCCGCTGGCGAGGCAGAGAGGCCAGGCGAAAGACCACCGGACGAAAAAGGCTGTAGATGGCAAAGGCCAGCGCCAGGACGCCGATGATCTGCAGCGAAACCAGAAACCACGCGGCATGGCGGGTCTGGGGAACCAGATTGGCGTTGCCCATCAGGGCAAACTGGCGCAGCGTGTACACGATGGCATCGCGGACGCCGAAGACAAGGCCGAAATCCTTCTGGTCCATCAGCCAGAAGCCCAGCACGCCGTAGAGCAGCGCCACCGCCAGGCTGGCCAGCATCAGGCCCAGCCCCTGGGCTATGCTTCGGGGATCGCTGTGTACCGTGTAACGTCGGCGAAAGATCAGCAGGAGCGCCACAATGGCCAGCGGGCCCAGCGCGGTCGCCGCCAGGTGGCCGCGGCCGATGTGGGCCAGGGCGGCCGCCAGGGAGACGGCCAACCCCAGCCACCAGGCCGCGCGGCGGCGATGGAAGAGCTGCACCGAGAGATAGAGCAGCGCAAAGCCAAAGGCCAGCGTCAACGAGCGGGTGAGGTGCTGCACGCCGAAGGGCGCCGGCATGGCAAATAGCCGGGGCTGTTCATGGACACGCACCAGCAGCACGTACAACAGGCTCAGCAGCCCGTTGACAAAGGTCACGCCCGCCACAAGCCAAACCGGCCAGTTGGCTCGCATCTGCGCCAGGCGGCGTTGGCGTCGCGTCTGCACAGGGCCCATGGTCGGCGGCGGTGAGAAGTCGTCAGGTTCAGCCAGCTCAGGCGAGGTCGTGGCGGTCATGGGCGTCACCTTCTGTCGCGGCGGGGAGTGAGTTTCGGTCAGCGCGGCGGCGATGTCTGCCCAGAGCCGCCGCCCAGCAGCAGGGCGAGGGTGAAAGGCACGCGGCGCGGCAAGAGGAAGAACCGGCTCAAATGACGACATCCTTCAGACACAAAAGCGACCAACCGATCAGATTGTCAGTTGGTCGCTTTATGGGTGACTGGCTGGGGTGCAGGGACTCGAACCCCAACTTACTGATCCAGAGTCAGCTGTCCTGCCAATTAGACGACACCCCAGTGACGCCAGGGATTTTACCACAGGGGACGGCGAGCGCCAAATCCTGGGGGAGGCGGAACGATGGATGATGAATGATGAATGATGAATGATGAA
>JACSRL010000858.1 GCA_014879765.1 Anaerolinea sp.
GTGGTCGGCTCGTCGGCGATCAGCAGGTCGGGCAGGCAGGAGAGGGCCATGGCGATCATCACGCGCTGCGCCTGGCCGCCTGAGATCTCGTGGGGGAAGGACTTGGCGCGGCGGCCGGCGTCGGGGATGCCCACCTTGCTCAGCATCTCCACCGCCTGATCCCAGGCCTGAGCCTTGGTCACATTCTGGTGCTGGATCAGCACCTCGGCCACCTGATCGCCGACGCGGAAGATGGGGTTCAGGCAACTGGTGGGCTGTTGGAAGATCATGGAGAGCGCGCCGCCGCGCAGCTTGACCATCTCGTCCTCCGGCAGGGTGACCAGGTTCCTGTCGCGCAGCCAGACCTCGCCTTCGACGATCTTGCCGGAGCCGCCCAGCAGCCGCATGATGGAGAGCGAGGTGACGCTCTTGCCGCAGCCGGACTCGCCCACCAGGCCCATGACCCGGCCTTCGGGAATGGTGAAGTCCACGCCGTTGACAGCCTGCACGACGCCATCTTCGGTGAAGAAGTAAGTTTTCAGCCCCTTGACATTCAAGAGGGTCTTCGGCTGAGAGCCGTTGGTTGTCGTTTCGCTCATAGTCGCTCTACCGTTTCAGGCGTGGATCAAGGGCGTCGCGCAGGCCATCGCCGATGAAGTTGAAGCCGATGGAGACAATCACCAGGAAGACGCCGGGCACCAGCGGCAGCCAGGGGTTCTGGAACATGTAGCTCTGCGAGGTGGAGAGCATGTTGCCCCAGGTGGGGGTGGGGTCTTGCACGCCCAGGCCCAGGAAGCTGAGGGCCGACTCGGTGACGATCACGCCGCCCAGCGCCAGGCTGGCATTGACCAGGATCGGCGCGATGCCGTTGGGGATGATGTGGCGGAAGATGATGCGGGCGTCGGAGGCCCCGCTCGCGCGCAGCGCCTCGACGAAATCCTGTTTGCTCAGCGAAAGGGCCATGCCGCGCATCAGACGGGCCGCGCCCAGCCAGCCGAAGATCACCAGAATGAAAACCAGCATCACGACCTTCTGCGCCTCCCGCTCCGGCGCCAGCAACATGGCGCTGAGGAAGCGGTTGACGAAGCCGGGCAGCGGCAATACCACATCACGCCGCAACATGATGGCCGACAGAATCAGCAGGATGGGCAAGGTCGGTATGGTCAACATGAATTCGATGATACGTGAGATCAGCGAATCGACCACGCCGCCGTAGTAGCCGGCGATCGCGCCCAGCAACGCGCCAAAGGTCTCGGAGATCAGCACCACCAGAATGGCGATGCTCATGGAGACGCGCGCGGCATAGAGCACGCGGGTGAACAGATCACGTCCCAGGTGATCGATCCCCAGGTAATGCACGCGCCCCTGGCTGTCGACCGTGCCGGGAGGCGCGGGTCGAACGCTGGAGGAAAGATCGATGGCGTCGCGCTCGAAGGGGGCGATGACCGGCGCCAGCAGGGAGGCGGTGAAGATAAAGAGGATCAGGATCAGTGAGATCACGGCCAGTTTGTGCCGGCGAAAGCGGCGCCAGATCACATGCAACTGGCTTTCCTGCTTCTCCTCTTGTACATCTCGCAAAATCACGGGTTGAGCAACTGATGTCATAGGTTATGCTCCCGGAGGTGTGACAGACGTTGGATCACGGCCAGGGTGTGCGCTCGAATGTTACGAGTAACTCGTAACTCGTAACCCGTAACCCGTAACCCGTAACCCGTAACCCGTAACCCGTAACCCGTAACCCGTAACCCGTAAC
>JACSRL010000859.1 GCA_014879765.1 Anaerolinea sp.
TGTCATCATGGGCGAATCGTCGCTAAAGTGCCGGGCACCGATGCGCAACTACTTCGTTTACGCTGTACTGAGGATGAATGGTGGTGATGACTGTGAGCTTGGAACATGCAGCCCGGAGCCATGCTGGCCGGCCGAATGGCCTGGATGACGGTCGCGCGCGGGCCGGGCGCGATGCGGCGTCGGGGCCGGCCGGGCGCGCGGCGGGGCATGGACAGCACGTCGCGCCGGTGGCTTCCCTGGCCGGCGCGGGCATGCTCATGCGCGCCGCCGCGGCTGGCGATGCGCTGGCCGGCCGCGCGGCGCCGCCGGCGGTCGCCGAGACGCTGCGATCGGCCGGCCAGCCGCTGGATCCGCCGACGCGCGCCTACTTCGAGCCGCGCCTGGGCCATGACCTCAGCGGCGTGCGCCTGCACCACGATCCGGCCGCGGCCGACAGCGCCCGCGCCGTGCAGGCGCGCGCCTACACCGTCGGCCAGCACGTGGTCTTCGGCCGCGGCGAATTTCAGCCGGCAGCCGCGGCCGGCCGGCAACTGCTGGCCCACGAGCTGGTTCACACCGTGCAGCAGGGCGCGTTGCCGCCGGTCGCGACGCTGACCATCGGCGGCCACACCAGCCCGCACGAACGCCAGGCCGAGGGCGTCAGCCAGTCGTTGCTGGCCGGCGGCCGCGCCGCGGGGCCTGCCATCAGCCCGGCGGCCGGCGTCGTGGCCCGCCAGGGAGCGCCCGCGCCGCCGGCCACGGCCGGCGGCGGCACGCATTACGTGCAACTGATTTCCGGCCGCACCGTCGGCGACCTGGAGGGCGCGGATGCCAACGTGCGCGAGGACGTGCTGTTCGTGCTGGGCAACCTCAACCGCCTCTGGTCGATCACCAACGCCGACTACGCCGCGGAGCAGACGGCCGTCAGCGCGGCCGCGCCCAACGCGCGCCTGACCGCCGCGGCCATCCCGCGCACCATCGCGGCGCTGGGGCGCAACCAGGAGGCCTCCATCAACGACCAGGTGGCGCAGTCGCTGCTGGGGATCACCCTCAGCGCGTCCATCTCCAACAGCCGCGCCAACGCCCGCCCGGACATCTACCTGCTGCAAGACGCCCTGCACGCCAACTGGAACATGACCAGCGCGGACTACGGCGCCGACCGGGCGCGGGTCAACGCCGGGCCGGACCCGGTCAACAACGCCGACATCGCGGCCACCTTCCGCGGGTTGACGCGCTTCAAAGAGGCGTTCGTGGGCGGCACGTCGCGTCGCCACGGGCCACTGAGCGGCACCGGCGCGCCGACGACGCAGCAGGTGGCCAGCCGCCAGGCCGCGCTGATCACGCCGGGCACGCAGACCACCACCACCACGGTGGGCGGCGTCACCACCACCGTGCGCCAGGGTTTCCGCGATGTGGTGGCGGTGGGTGGTGTGAACCGCACCTATCGCCAGGACCTGTGGGCCGAGATGGACAGCGTGGTGGGAGGCTTCCACACCGCTGCCACGGCGATGCTGGCCAGACCGCGCATCGGCGGCGGCGCGCCGGGCGACGTCAGCGCCTTCGAGCCAATCGGCGACGCGGCCAAGCAGAAGGTGGACGCCATCTACGGCGTCAGCCGGCAGTTCGGGCCGCGCTTCCATTCGGGAACCAACCTGCGCGACGCCTCGCAGCGCGCCGTCAGTGCTGAGCAAATGATCGACTACCTGGTGGACAACCAGCAGGAGCTGGGCGTGGTGCGGGCGCGCCACAA
>JACSRL010000434.1 GCA_014879765.1 Anaerolinea sp.
TTGAGCAACTTGTGCCTGTTGCTGGGCGTTCATAGCGCCGTTGGTTAGAGTTCTTTCAGTAGAGTCATTGATCCATCAAGGCCCACTGAGGAATGAATTCGCGTCGTGCTCCATACACCCAGGCAGCAGGGATTCACTCCTGGTCGAGTAGTGAAATTCACCACTAACTGGAAGTATACTGCTTCCTGTTAGATTGTCAAAAAACCAACACGCTCAATCGGTGAAATGACCCTGATATCGTTCCCCAACCGGTTGGCGTTTTGGCGCGGATGTGCTACACTGCCCAGCCTGACAGCCATTTTTCTGGCGCTGCCCGAATGAGGAGCGTGCATCATGACCACGAAAATCCACGTCTGCGTCGCCTGGCCGTATGCGGCCGGCGACCGTCACATTGGCCACCTGGCCGGCGCCTATCTGCCGCCCGACATCTTTGCGCGCTACCATCGCCTGGCGGGCAACCAGGTGCTGATGGTCTCCGGCTCCGACACCCACGGCACGCCCATCACCCTGCGCGCCGACCAGGAGGGCGTCAGCCCGGCCCAGGTGGTGGAGCGCTACCACACCCGCTTCGTCGAGGGCTTCCTGCGCTTTGGCCTGACCTTCGACCTCTACACCCACACCGACACGCAGAACCACTGGGACGTGACCCACGACCTCTTTCTGCGCCATCGGGAGCGGGGCTACATCTACAGCGCCGTGCAACAGCAGCTTTATTCGGTGGACGACCAGCGCTGGCTGCCCGATCGCTACGTCGAGGGCACCTGCCCCTTCTGTGGCTTCGACCGCGCGCGCGGCGACCAGTGCGACAACTGCGGCCGCACCTATGACGCGGTGGAGCTCAAAAATCCGCGCAGCAAGATCAGCGGCAGCGCCAACATCGAAAAGCGGCCCACCGAGCATTTTTTCCTGGACCTGAGCAAGGCCAACGACTTCCTGATCGACTGGCTCAACCGGCCTGACAAGGCCGACTGGCGGCCCAATGTGCTCAACTTCGCCCGCGCCCAGGTCGAAAGCCGCGAGCTGCGCGGCCGGCCCATCACACGCGATCTGGACTGGGGCATCACCATCCCCGTGCCCGGCTACGACGACAAGCGCATCTACGTCTGGTACGACGCGGTGATCGGCTATCTGTCGGCCACCAAGGAGTGGGCGCTGATCAGCGGCCAGCCCGATGCCTGGCAGGAGTGGTGGCAGGAAGGCGGCGCCGTCGAGAGCTTTTATTTCATCGGCAAGGACAACATCCCCTTCCACGCCATCATCTGGCCGGCCATGCTGCACGCCTACGGCCCTGTGCCCGGCCACGACTGGCGGCTGAAGCTGCCCAGCGATGTGCCGGCTAACGAGTACCTGACCCTGGGCGACTTCAAGTTCAGCAGCAGCTACGGCAACGTGATCAGCATCAACGAGGCGGCCGAGCGCTACCAGGTGGACGCCTGGCGCTACGCCCTGACCGCCATGGCGCCGGAGAGCCAGGACAGCGAGTTCACCTGGCAGGAGTTCGTGCGCCGGGTCAACACCGAGCTGGTGGCCAACTGGGGCAACCTGGTCAACCGCGTGCTGGGCTTTGCCTACAAGCAGTTCGAGGGCCGCGTGCCGCAGCCAGGCCCGCTGGACGCCGCGGATCAGGCCCTGCTGGCCGCGGTGCAGGCCGGCTTCGACAGCGTGGGCGCGCTCTACGCCGCCCGCAAGTTCAAGGCCGCGCTGGACGCCGCGCTGCGGCTGAGCCAGGAGGTCAACCGCTACATCAACGACAAGGCCCCCTGGCAGCAGATCAAAAGCGACCGCGCCGCGGCCGCAACCAGCGTCTACGTGGTCTTGCAGGCCATCGACTGGCTGAAACTGTTCTTTGCGCCGGTGCTCCCCTTCAGCTCCCAGTTGGTTCATGACTATCTGGGCTACGACAGCCGGCTCTTTGGCCGCCAGTACACCGAGGTGGTGGCCGATGCCCGCGGCCAGCATCTGGCGCTGCGCTATGATGGCCGCGAGGCCGCGGGCCGCTGGCAGGCCGAGACGTTGCCCCCCGGCCAGGCGCTGCGCAAGCCGGAGGCGCTCTTCATCAAGCTGGACGACAGCGTGGTCGAGCAGGAGCTGGCGCGCATGGGTGTGAAATAGGGGCTTGGCTATATCAGGTGGTAGGCCAGCGCAGGTCGAGTAGGACCAGGGCGGCATCTGTCTCGCAAGGTACTTGAGCGCGACCGCCTTCTGGGCGCCGAGAGCTGCCGCCTGGCCCGTATCGAGACCGAAGCGAGTCGCGCGTGGATCCGCTCCGGTCTCGACACTTGCGCCGCACGCACGTGCAGGTGTACGCTGGATTTGGCGGCCCTCATGCGACGCGCGTTCCCTCAACCCGCTCCCCCACTCCGGGGTGCTTCGTAATCGACCTACGCGAATCAACACATTTCTGTTTGCAGTCCCCTGAATTTGCCCTCTCACTCGACGGGGGGAGTTTCCAACAGGCTGCGCACCACCTTGCCGGTGGCTGAACGGGGCAGTTCCGCACGAAATTCGATGCTGGCGGGCACGGCGTGGGGCTCCAGGCGGCGCTGGCAGAAACTGATCAGCTCCTCGCCGCTCAGGCTGGCCCCTGGATGGAGGACGACGTAGGCTGTGATCTGCGGCGCGCCGGCCGCGTCCACCGTGCCCAGCGCGGCCGCTTCCAGCACCTGGTTGTTCTCATAGAGCACCTCTTCCACGTCGCGGGGGTAGACCACGCCGGTGGGCAGGTGGATCACATCTTCCTGCCGCCCGATGATGCGGAAGAAGCCCTGGCTGTCCAGCGCGGCCAGATCGCCGGTCGGCAGCCACCCCTGGCGCAGAACCGCGTCGGCCGGTTCCCCCCAGTAGTGGGCCATCACCTGCGGCCCCTTGACCATCAGCTCCCCCACCTGTCCCGTGGGTCTCTCCTCGCCGCTGACCGGGTCGATGATCTTGGCGTCGGTGTTGGGCAGCGGCGCGCCCACCGAACCTGCCCCACGGCGGCCGTTCAGCGGGTTGCTGTGGGTGATGGCGGTCGTCTCGGTCAGGCCGTAACACTCCAGCAGCCGCGTGCGGGTCAGCCGCTCGAAGGCCTCATGCAGCTCCACCGGCAGCGGCGCGCCGCCGCTGAGACAGGTGCGGATCGAGCCGAAGCCGTAGCCGTGCAGGTTGCGCAGGCGGCTGGCCGCGGCGAACATGGCCGGCAGGCCGGGAAAGATGGTGGGCTGGTGGTTCCAGATGACATCCAGCAGCTCATTGGTGTCGAAGCCGGGCAGCAGCAACATGGTCGCGCCCACGGCAATGGGCAGGTTCATGGCCGTGGTCATGCCAAAGCCGTGCAGCAGGGGCAGCGCTGAGACGAAGGTCTCCCGTCCATATTGCAGATCGTGCAGCCAGTGGCGCACCTGCAAGGTGTTGGCCACCAGGTTGCCGTGCGTCAGGCAGGCGCCGCGGGTGGCGCCATGCACGCCGGCTGTGAAGGCGATCATGGCCAGATCGGCGCTGGCGCGCGCCACATCGATCTGATGGGGCGGCGCGTCCAGGATCAGCTCAGCCATGCTGCGCCCCACCGGCTCGTCCTCCGGCGGCGGCCCGCCGTTCACAAAGCCCAGCGCATGCAGCATGGCGCGTCGCGTCTCCTCCGATGCCAGCCGCGGCATGGCCACGGTCAGCACCTCGCGCACGCCGGCCTGCGCCTGGATGGCCCGCGCCAGGGGGCTGAACTCCTGCAAGGTCACCAGCATCTCCACCTCAGCCGCGCTGGCCTGGGCGACAAGCTGCGCCGGATCGCCGTGCAGCGCCGGCAGCACCACCACAGCCCCGGCCCGCAGCGCGCCGTAGTAGGCGATGACCAGCTCAGGCATGTTGGGCAGGAAAAGCATCACCCGGTCGCCCGGCCGGATGCCCAGCCCGCGCACGGTGTGGGCGAACTGATTGGCGCGCTGGTTCAACTGGCCATAGCTCAGCTTGCGCCCCTGGAAGAAGATGGCGGGCCGCTTGGGCAGCCAGTCGGCGGCGCTGGCCAGGAACTCCGGCAGCGGCCTGTCGGGGATCGGCACGGTTCTGGGGGTGCCCTTGTCGTAGGTCTTCAGCCAGGGCCGCTCCGCTTCTGGCGCCTCGTCCGTCGCCTGCCGCCAGGCCACCTCCGGCTCGTCGGCCAAAATAAAACGGCGGATGGCGCGGTTGACCGCCTGATGGCGCTCCAACTGGATCTTGTGCTTGGAAGCGCCCACGTCCACCCGCTCGGCGCCGGGGATGGTCTGCGCCACCTGTTCGATCACCTGGCGGGGGAAATAGGTGTCGCGCTCGCCGGTGATGACCAGCGTCGGCGTGCGCAGCGTGCGCATCAAGCCCCAGCCGCGCCACTGCAACATGTTGTTGTTGGCCATGCGCTTCATGACGTGTAGCTCGGCGTTCCAGCGCGGCCGGTAATCCCACACCGGCCGCAGCAGCGCGGTGGGCAGCCGGTAGCCCAGCGCCACCAGCCGCGGCACCGGATACTCGCCAGCCGTGGCGATCAACACCAGATGGGCGATCTGCTCCGGGTGGGCGCTGGCATACTCCACGCAGATCGACCCGCCGAAGGAGTGGCCGATCAGATCGAACTGCCGGGGCAGGTCCAACTGCTGGCTGATGGCGTACAGGTCAGCTACCAGCTCCGGCATGGTGTAGCGGGTGGTGGGCGCGTCGCTCTGGCCATGCCCGCGCAGGTCCGGCGCCACCACGCGGTAGTCCCGGCTGAAGTAGTTGATCTGGCGCTCCCAGGTCTCCGCGCAGCCGGCGTAGCCGTGTACGAAGAGGATGGTGCGCTCCACCCCGGCCGGATGGATGTCGATCACGCTGAGCTGGTCGCCGGCGATGCCGGGCATCGGCACGTTCACCCGGTAGAGGTCGAAGTCCAGTTGGATGTCGCTGCGTTTGATGCCGCGGAGTTCACGTTTCATAGGATGGGAGTCTACCACAATCGATCAACGGTGCAAAGCACGTCGGTTGCTGATAGCCGTTCAGCCGGCTGAACCGATGAGACTTCGGAAGTCGCCGCCCTGAGGTCGTATGCTGGTTGAGCGCGTCAAGCGGCGACTTCCGAAGTCTTTGCTTGCAAAAGAAATAGGGGCTTGCATTATTGACAAGTTGTGGTATAATTATGTTATCTGACTATGTAAAGCTTGGCGCGGCCAAGCCTGGAAAGGTTCTTTTTCGGCGCCCATTACGGCCACCATTGCTGATGACACGCCGCACTTACCTTGATTTCGACCTCCAAATCGCCCGAACCAACGACGGTCTGCTGGCCCGCGTGCTGCATTCGCCGGCCGGGCAGGCCTCGGTTCAGATCGAGACCAGCGCCTTGGACAGGGTCATCCCCGCCGCCGATTGGCCCGCCTGGCAGACGCCGGCCGTTGCCAGCGGCGACGACCAGGCCAGGCTGGCCGGCCAGGCGCTGTTCCAGGCGCTTTTTCGCGATGAACTGCTGGTCTGCTGGGGGCAAAGCCTGATCGAAGCGCGCCACAGCGGCTGCGGCCTGCGGCTGCGGCTGCGGCTGAGCCCGACGCCAGAGTTGATGGCGCTGCCCTGGGAGCTGCTCTTCGATCCCACCCAGCATCGCTTCCTCGCCCTCTCCTCCGAGACCCCGTTGGTACACTATCTGGAGCTGCCGCGCCGGGCCGCGCCGCTGAGCGTCAAGCTGCCGGTACACATCCTGGTGGCTGTGGCGACGCCGGCTGACCTGCCCTGGCTGGACAGCGAGCAGGAGTGGACCGTGCTGCATCAGGCCATGCGCCATCTGGTCAAGCAGGGCATGGTCACCCTGGAGCGGCTGGAGATGGCCACCTTGGCGGGAATCCAGGCCCGTCTGCGGACGCGGCCCTATCACGTCTTGCACATCATCAGCCACGGCGCGTTTGACGAGGGGAGCGGTCGGGGCATGCTCATGCTGTGTGGCGCGGATGGCCGCGCCGCGCCGGTGCAGGCGGACGATCTGGCGCTGGTGGTCGGCGACGTTCCCTCGCTGCGTCTGGTGGTGCTCAACGGCTGCCAGGGCGCGCGCGTGGCCAGCGCCGCCCCCTTTGCCGGCGCGGCCCAGGCGCTGGTGCGACAGGGCACGCCGGCCGTGGTGGCCATGCAGGCCGACATCTCCGACCAGGCCGCTATCGTACTGACGCGTGAGTTCTATGCTGCCCTGACCACCGGTCAGCCGGTGGACGCGGCGCTGACCGAGGCGCGCAAGGCGCTGGCGGCCCATCTGCACAGCGCCGAATGGGCCGCGCCCCGGCTGGTGATGCACAGCGCCGATGGCCGGCTTTGGGAGATCCACGCGGCCCGCCCCACCAGCGACCTGCTGGCCGTGCAGGCCTTCGACAACAGCCTGTCGATTCTGGGCGAGCTGATGCGGCAGCCCGATTTCAGAGCCAAGCTGGCCTCCTTGCAGACCGATTTCGAGGCGGCCAGCCATCAAATCGAATACCTGACCAACTACAAGGACCTGCACGACCTGCTGCACAACCTGCAATTCCTTTGTTTCAGCGGGCTGGTGCAGGAGGCCGGGCGCTTCCCGGCCGATCCGTTGGCCCAGGAGATTCTGCTCGACCATGAGCTGACGCTGGCGGGGCTGATCGACAGCCTGGTGGAGGTCGCCGGCCGGCCGGGTATGCCGGCCGGCGAGCTGGATTGGATCCAGGAGCTGACAGGGGCGCATGGCCAACTGCGCCAGGCCATCGACACCCTGGAGGCCGAGCCGCTGCGCCGGGCCATCTGGCTGATGAAGCGCGTGCTCGACCTTCAGCCCACCCGCATCAACGAACGGCTCAACGCCACCGCGCGTGCCCTGCGCCTGGAGACCATCGAGCAGGCCATGCGCTCGATTCGCCGGGACCTGCGCCGGCTCAAGCTGCCCTCCAAGCAGGTGCGGCGTTTCGAGAGCGGCGTCACAGCCATGGGCGACCTGGGCGATCACCTGGCGCGGCTGGTGGAAGACCACGACCGCTGGCAGGCCGTCGATCTGGAATTGAGACGAATCGAGGCGACCATGCTGCACGACGTGGGCGAGATCCGCGCCTCCTGGCCTGAACTGAGGAAGCAGGTGGCCCCCCTCTGCCAGCAACCCGAGGCCGCGTGGGTGGAGCGCCTGGGGCGCGATGGCCGCGAGCTGGACCTGGCGCTGGCCGACGCCAACCCGGCCCAAATCCGCCGCTCCTTCCTGCGCTATCGTCGCCGGGCCGGCAACCGTTTCTACCAGGTCGATGCCGACCTGAAGTCGCTGTGCCACGAGCTGCGCTATGTCGGGCAGCCGCTGGCCACTACCTTCACCCTGTTGTCATCATGAGTATCCCATCCAGCATCCCATCGTCGGAGCCAACCGCTTTGCCCTACGTTTCCCTGGCCGCCCTGCGGGCCGCGCACATGCAACTGCTGGCCGCGCACCGGCAGTCCGGCAACACTCCGGAGCTGCTGGCCGCGGCCAGCGCCTTCATTGAACAGGGCCGCACGCTGGGCGCGCTGCTGGATGCGGAGGAAGCGCGCGCGGTGGCGCAAAGCGCGCTGGACTACTGGGCCGCGATCCTCTACCGCTCTGGCCTGGAGCCGCCCGAGTCGGGCCTGGCCGAATTCGACTGGAGCCTGGCGCCGGAGCTGCCTGACCAGTTGTGCCCCTACCTGGGCCTGGACGCGTTCGCCGAACAGCATCGGCCCCTCTTCTTTGGCCGCGAGCGTCTGATCGAGGAGGCGCTGCATCGCCTGGCCACCAGCCGGCTGCTGGCCGTGGTGGGTCCCTCCGGCAGCGGCAAATCGTCGTTGGTGCTGGCGGGCCTGTTGCCCGCGCTGAAGAAGGACGCGGCAGCCGGCGGCGTCCAGTGGCAGGTGGCGCCGCGCCTGGTGCCCGGCTCCGATCCGCTGGCCAATCTGGCGCGCGCGCTGCTGGCGGTGCAGGGCGATGCGCCGGCTGACCCGCAGCGCTGGGCCGAGCAGCAGGCGGCGCGGCTGGCGGCCGAGCCGCAGCATCTCCTGGAGTTGATCGATCCGCAGGAGGCGCCCTTGCTGCTGGTGGTGGATCAATTTGAGGAGGCCTTCACCCTGTGCGTCGATGAGGCCGCGCGCGACGCCTTCATCGCCTGCCTGCTCAGCCTTTGCCAGACGCCAGGCCGCAGCCATACGCTGATTTTGACCATGCGCGCCGACTTCGAGCCTCTGGTCTCCCGCCTGCCCGACTTTCAGCCGCTGTTCGAGCGCCATGTCTTCCGGGTGACTCCGCTGAACGCGGCCGAGCTGCGGGCTTCCATCGAGGCGCCGGCTGAGCTGATCGGGCTGAAATTCGAGCACGGCCTGGTCGATGCGCTGCTGCACGACATCCTGGGGGAGCCGGCCGCGCTGCCGCTGTTGCAATTCACCCTGCTCAAGCTCTGGGAGCAGCGGCAGCGCAACTACATCACCTGGGACGCGTACCGTCGCCTGGGCGGCGGGCGGCTGGCGCTGGCCCACAGCGCCGACGCCTTCTACCAGAGCCTGATTCCCGAGGAGCAGTGGACCGCCCGGCGCATCCTCCTGCGCATGGTGCGCGCCGGCGATGGCCTGGAGATCACCAGCAACCGCGTGCGGCTGGAATCGCTGCGCAGCGCGGGCGAGGCGCAAGACCGGGTCGATCGCGTCCTGCACAAGCTGATCGCGGCCCGCCTGGTGCGGCTGACCCAGGGGGACATCGCCAGCGACGCCCAGATCGAGATCGCCCATGAGGCGCTGGTGCGCAACTGGCCCACGCTGGTGGAGTGGCTGGAGGAGGAGCGGGAGAACCTGCGTCAGCGCCAGCGGCTCACCGACGCGGCCCGGCAGTGGAGCGCGCTGAACCGCGCCCAGGGTGCGCTGTGGTCGGCCACCCTGTTGCACGAGGCCGGCCGTTTCGTGGAGGCCACCGGCGTCGAGCTGAGCGGGCTGGAGCTGGAGTTTTTGCAGGCCAGCCAGCAGGCCATCGTCGCCGAGCAGCAGCGGGAGCTGGATCGCCAGGTGGAGCTGCAGCGGGCGCGGCTGGAAGCGCGGCGCCAGGCGCAAAAGGCGCACCGGCTGCGCCGCGTCGCCTTGGCCCTGGGCCTGCTGCTAGTCATCCCCGTGTTGGCCGCGGCCGTGTCGTTGCAACAGCGCCGCTCGCCCTGGCAGCGGCTGGAGAGCTTCCCGCGCGATGCGGCGCCGGCGCTGGCGGCCACCTGGGCCGCCGATCCGCAGCAGCCGGGCCAGATGCTGATCTGCGCCGGCACCAGCAATGTGGGCATCGGCTGTACCCAGGAGGGGCGCACCTGGAATATCTTCCAGCAGAACCTGCCCACTGGCAAGCCGGCCAGCTCCAACAACAGCGATTTCGCCGGCGCGGTGCGCGGCGTGCAGACCATGAGCATCGATGGAGAGAACCTGAGCCGGATTGTCGCCTTTCTGTGGGATGGCAAGGCCTATCTCAGCGACGACGGCGGCATGCGCTGGCGGCCGGCCAGTGCGGGCCTGCCCGCCAACCCCGGCCACGTCAGCGAGGTCGCGCTGCATGACACGCTGGCGCTGGCCATCATCGATGGGGCGCTGTACGGCAGCCGGGATGGCGGCGAGCATTGGGCGCCGGTGGGCGCCAGCAGCCAGCCCTACTGGGGCCAGGTACATGACGTCATCATCGACGCCCGCAGCGCCACAGCCTACGCGGCCACCGACAACGGCGTCTACGCCGCGGTCAGCCAGCAGCCCTGGCGTTGGGAGCGGGTCATCAACCTGCCCAACGTGCATCATGTCGCCCAACGCTGGCAAGCGGGCGGCGATCTGTTGATCGTCGCCCTGGGCTTCAACGGCCAAAGCATTCTCTATCGCTGGGCGCCTGGCCAGGCGGTGCATTCGCTGGGCAGCTTTGCCGGGACAGTCCAGGCGCTGGCGGCCGATCCAACGCCTGGCAGCGGCGTGGCGGCCTATCTGCTGTTGGACAACGGTGAGGTGGTGGCCGTGGGGGAAACGGGCGGCCGGCGCTCCCTGGGGCGGCGGCCTGACTGGCCGTGGGAGCAGTCCTTTGACCTGCTGGCCGCGCCCTCGCCGAGCGGCGAGGGCGCGCTGCTGCTGCTGGGCCACACCAGCGGCCTGTTGCGCTTTCTGGGCCCGCGCCCTTTCGCAGCCCGGTAGCTGTTGCTGTCTTGTCCCTTCAGTCTCCTGGCCGGGGCGCCGCGCAAATTGTCAGCAAACTGTAATCTTGATTCACGGCGTTTTGTGCTATGATCAGGGGTGTCCGAGCAGAAAGATAAACCGTGCCGGGGTGAGAGACCATGAACATGGCTGCCACGACGACGCTGCGCAGGCTCGGCCGCAGCACACGCCGTGGACGGCCGTACCATACTTGATGAGAGGTTAGAACAATGCACCACTCACCGAAGACCTCCAAACCGGCTAACCTGCTGTTAGCCTTTGGACTAACCATCGTCACTCTGCTCAGCGCCGTGGGGCCTGGCTATTCTGCCCCCGCCAACGCCCTGGCCCCACGGCGCTGAGCAGAGTGACGATGGTTAGTCCAAAGGCTAACAGCAGGTTAGCC
>JACSRL010000333.1 GCA_014879765.1 Anaerolinea sp.
CATGGCGCCATGAAAGGCCGTTGCGCAGACGAAAACCATGCCCGCACGAGAAAAACCCGGTTTCTGAACAGCTGGCTGAGCAGTTACGCGCATTATAGCCGCGCGCCGGAACATGGGCAAGCCAGCGGCTTGCTGCTGCCGCCAACCTGCTTTATACTGGCGGCATGGCCAAAGAAACCGCCCTCCCCCTGGCTTTCATGGCGCGCATGGCTGCGCTGCTGGACGAGGAATTTCCCCCCTTCCTGGCGGTGCTCAACCAGAAGCCGGTGCCCGCGCTGCGCGTCAACACGCTCAAGCTGCCGGTGGAGCAGTTCCTGGCGCTCAGCCCCTGGGCCTTGACGCCGATCCCCTGGTGCCCCGAGGGCTTCACGCTGGACCGCAAGGCCAACATCGGCACGCACACCTACCACGAGATCGCGCTCTACTACGTGCAGGACGCCAGCGCGATGGCTGTGGGCGCCCTGACCGCGCCGCAGCCGGGGGAGCGGGTGCTGGACCTGTGCGCGTCGCCAGGGGGCAAGTCGACTCATCTGGCCAGCCTGCTGGCCGGCCAAGGGGTGCTGGTGGCCAACGAGATCGACCGCGGCCGGGCGGAGGCGCTGCGCCGCAACCTGGAACGCTGGGGCGCGACCAACGCGCTGGTGCTCAACGAGACGCCGGAGCGGCTGGCCGATCGCTGGCCCGGCGCGTTCGACCGGGTGGTGGTGGATGCCCCCTGCTCCGGCGAGGGGATGTTCCGCAAGAACGAAGAGGCGCGCTTCCACTGGAGCGAGGCGCACGTGGTGGGCTGCGCGCTGCGCCAGCGGGAGATCCTGCACTCGGCCAGCCGCCTGGTGCGGCCCGGCGGCCGGCTGGTCTACGCCACCTGCACCTTTGCGCCGGAGGAGGACGAGGGGGTCATCGCCCACTTTCTGCGCAGCCACCCTGACTACGCGCTGGCGACGCCCCCCTGGCACAGCGGCTTTCAGCCTGGCCGGCCGGAGTGGGCTGACTGGCCGGCCGTGGAGACGCGCCGGGAAACTCAGAGCAACTCCTTGCAGCGCGCGGTGCGCCTGTGGCCGCACAAGCTGCAAGGGGAGGGACATTTCGTGGCCATCATGCAGCGCGCCGGCGATCAAGCGCCGGCCGCCTGGAAGCCGGCCCAGCCCGTCCGCCTGGCCCCCTCCGACCGCGCCGCGCTGGAGGCCTTCTGGCAGCCGCTGATCGGGCGGCCGCTGCCGGAGCGGCTGCTGCTGCGTCCGCGCGAGAGCCGGGACGTGGAGGTGCTGGCGCCGCCAGAGGATGCGCCCGACACGGCCCGGCTGCGCACCGCGCTGTCAGGCTGGCGGCTGGGGCTGCTGCGCAAAGGGCGCTTCGAGCCCAGCCACGCGCTGGCCATGGCCCTGCGGGCTGAGGAGGTGAGCCAGCGCATCGACCAGCCCATCGGCGGCGAGCTGGCCGCGCGCTACATGCGCGGCGAAACGCTGGACGCGCCCGGCCCCGACGGCTGGGTGCTGATCGCGGTGGAGGGCTTCCCCGTGGGCTGGGGCAAACGCGTCGGCGGCGTGGTCAAGAACCACTACCCCAAGTCGCTGCGCTGGGGATGAGGTCCGCACGAAGCCAAGGAGACCGGCGCGCCATCTGACCACGATAAGGAGCGATCGCCCCGACACCTTTCCGTAAGGTTGGCAACTCTGGGTTACACCAGCAGCGACTCCAGATAGTCGACGGACACCTCCAGTGTCTCTGACCGCTGCCGCCAGACGCGCGGCAGGCCCAGCAGACCCGCAAGCTGGCCGCGCAGGCGGGCGCGAGCTGCTTCGCCCCGCCAGGCGCGCAGCGCGTCCCAGGCGATGCGCCCTTGCGCGGCGACGATGGCCCGCCAGTGGCGGCGCAGCAGCGGCCCCGGCCAGTTGCGCGCGATGACCCACAGCGTGTTGCGGCCGGTGTAGTAGCTGGCCAGCACGCCGCCCCCCGTCGCGCTGAGCTGATGATAGATGCGGGCTTCGGGCGCGTAGATGGCGCGCCAGCCCAGCCGCTGCAAGCGCCAGGCCAGGTCCACATCCTCCAAGTACATCCACAGCGCCGGATCGAAGCCGCCGGCCTGCTGCCAGGCCTCCCGCCGGTAGGCCGCCGCGCCGCCGCAGGGGCCAAAGACCCAACGTTCCTGGTCGTACTGTCCGGCGTCCTTCTGCCACACGCCGCGGTTGCGCGGGATGCCGTCTCGCCCCATGGTGTCGCCGGCCGTGTGCAGCGTGTCGCGGCGGTCGAAGAGCAGCATCTTGCTGGCGGCCGAGCCGGCTTCGGGGTGTTCCACCAGCGCCGTCACCAGCGCCGCCAGCCAGCCTGGCTCAGCCTCGGTGTCGTTGTTGAGCAGCACCAGCACCTCCCCGCGCGCCGCGGCCACCCCCGCGTTGCAGGCCGCGATGAAGCCGCTGTTCTGCGCCAGCGCCGCCACCTGCACCCAGGGAAACTGCGCCGCCAGCCATTCCACCGTGCCATCGCTGGACGCATCGTCCACCACGATCACCTCGAAGCGGTCGGCCGGGAAGCTCTGCCCGCGCAGCGCCGGCAAACAAACGCCCAACAGCGCCTTGCCGTTGTAGGTGGGGATGATGATGGAAACGAAAGGGAGCATAGGAATGATGAATGATGAAGGATGAATGATGAAGGATGGAGGATGAATGCAGAACGGTTGCCTGGCATGGCTCTCCGTTCATCATTCATCATTCATCGCTCATCGTTTCAAAATACTCCGCCAGCGCCTCCTGCCACGGCCGCAGGGTGATGCCCAAGGCCGCGCCGGCGGTGTTGAGCAGGATGGCGTGGGGCGGGGGCGCGGTGCGACGGGGCCATTCGCCGGAGGAGATGGGCGCGACCGGCACATGGCCCCGGCCGGCCAGCCGCAGCGCCTCCACTGCCCACTGGTGGCGGGTGCAGTAGCCGCGGTTGGTGAAATGATAGATGCCGTGATGCCCGCTCTCCACCAGGCGGACGATGGCCGCGGCCAGGTCGGGGGCGTAGGTGGGGTTGCCAAACTCGTCGGCTACCACCCGCAGGCTGCCATGCTTGTCGGCCGCAGCGATGATCTTGGCGTTGAAGTTGTTGCCCCCCTTGTTGTAGAGCCAGGCCGTGCGCACGATGTAGAAGCGGCCGGCCAGCAGGCTGATGACCACCTTCTCGGCCGCCTCCTTGCTGCGGGCATAGACGCCGCTGCGCGCCGCGGTGGCGTCCCACTCCCGATAGAAGCGGGCCGCCTCGCCGGGAAAGACCTCGTTGGTGCTGACGTGCAGCAGGCTGGCGCCGCTGCGCTGGCAGGCCAGCGCCAGATGTTGCACGCCGCTGACGTTGACCGCGTAGCAGGCGTCGGGCTTCTCCTCCGCGCCGTCCACGTCGGTCCAGGCCGCGGCGTTGATCACCAACTGCGGGCCAAAGCCGGCGATCTGGTCCGCAATGGCCGGCTGGCTCATGTCGACCTCGGGAAAGTCCAGGGCCAGGATCTCGCGGCCGGCCAGCGCGTCCAGCAGCGCCCGGCCCAACTGGCCGCGGAAGCCGACCAGCGCGATGCGTTGAGGTGATGGGAACATGAGCTCTCCAATCGTTGCAAGGATAGCGCGTCAGAGCGCCTTGAGGCTGGGGGCCGGCGTGCCCGCGGCGGCCGCGGCGCGGCGCGCCTCCCGTCGATAGAACCAGCGCTTGGCCCCCTCGGCTGAGGCAAAGTAGGCGGCCACCACCAGCGCGATCAGCGGCAGGAAATAGAGCGGCAGCGGGGCAAAGCCCAGCGGCGCGGCCAGCGGCGTGTAGGGCAGCGCCAGCGCAGCCAGAATCACCAGCGCCGTGGCCAGCAGCAGCGCCCGGCCGGGGCGGCCGCGGAAGAAGGGCAGGCGCGTGCGCAGCGAGATCACCACCAGCGAGGCTGACACCACCGATTCCACGAACCAGCCGGTGTGGAAGAGAGTCTGATTGGCGTGCAGCAGCGCGATCAGCAGGCCAAAGGTGATGAAGTCGAAGACCGAGCTGAGCACGCCGAAGACCAGCATGAAACGGCGGATGAAGCCGACATCCCAGCGCCGCGGCCGCGTCACCATCTCCTCGTCCACGTTGTCGCTGGCGATGGTCATCTCCGGCAGGTCGGTCAGCAGGTTGATCAGCAGGATCTGCTTGGGCAGCATGGGCAGGAAGGGCAGCAGCAGCGAAGCGCCGGCCATGCTGAACATGTTGCCGAAGTTCGCACCGGTGGCCATGAAAACATACTTCTGCGTGTTGGCGAAGGTCTTGCGGCCGGCGAGAATCCCCTGGCGCAGCACCGACAGGTCCCGCTGCAGCAGCACCAGATCCGCCGCCTCCTTGGCCACGTCCACCGCGCTGTCCACCGAGATGCCGATGTCGGCGTCGTGCAGCGCGGGGGCGTCGTTGATCCCGTCGCCCATGTAGCCCACCACGTGCCCCATCTTTTGCAAGGCCAGCACGATGCGCTCCTTCTGGTTCGGGTCCACCTCGGCGAAGAGATCGGTGTGATCCACCGCGTGCCAGAGCGCCTCCTCGTGCATCTCGTCCAGATCGCGGCCGGTCAGCACCGCGTCCACCGGCATGCCCACCGCCGCGGCCGTGTGTTGCGCCACCAGCCGGTTGTCGCCGGTGATGATCTTGAGCCGCACGCCCAGTTGGGCCAGGTCAGCGATGGTCTCGCGCACGCCCGGCTTGGGCGGGTCGAAGAAGAGCAGGAAGCCCAGAAAGAGCAGCGCCTGCTCGTCGTCGCGCTGATAGACCGGCTTGGCCTCCACCGGCCGGGCGGCAACGCCCAGCACGCGGTAGCCCTGGCCGCTCCAGTCGGCGTAGCGCTGCTGGAGCTGGGCGCGGCGGGCCTCGTCCAGCGGCGTCGCCTGCGCGCCGTCCAGCAGCGCGGTGCAGGCGGCCAGCACCCCCTCGAACGCGCCTTTGGCGATCAGCACCGGCTGGTCGGAGGGGGCCGCGCCGGGCAGCGCCAGCCCTGCATGGCGCAGCACCACGCTCAGCCGCTTGCGCACGAAGTCGTAGGGGATCTCATCGACCTTCTCCACCCCGGCCAGATCGAGGGCCTGCCCGGCCACAATCGCCTCGTCCAACGGGTTGGTCAGGCCGGTCTGCCAGTGGGCGTTGAGGAATGCGCCGCGCGCCACCAGCTCCGAGGGCTGGCCCTGCGCGTCCAGCGCGCCATCCAGCCGCACCACCCCCTCGGTCAGGGTGCCGGTCTTGTCGGTGCAGAGCACGTCCATGCTGCCGAAGTTCTCGATGGAGGCCAGCCGGCGCACGATGACGCCGCTGCGCGCCATGGCCTGCGAGCCTTTGGCCAGGTTGGTGTTGATGATGGCCGGCAGCAGTTGCGGCGTCAGCCCCACGGCCAGGGCGATGGAGAAGAGCAGCGAGTCCAGCACCGGCTTCTGCAAGGCGACGTTGACGGCGAAGATGCCCAGCACCAGGATCAGCATGATCTCGCTGAGCAGGTAGCCCAGCCGGCGAATGCCGCGCTCGAACTCGGTCTCCGGCGGGCGCAGGGTGAGGCGATTGGCGATCTGGCCAAAGGCGGTCGCGCGGCCGGTCTGGACCGCGAGCGCGGTGGCGCTGCCGCTGCGCACGTTGGCGCCCAGGAAGAGGCAGTTGTTGCGCTCGGTGAGGCTGGCCGCGGCCGCGGCCACGCCGGGCTGTTTCTCCACCGGAAAGGTCTCGCCGGTCAGCACCGCCTGGTTGACGAAGAAATCCTTGGCCGTCAGCAGCACGCTGTCGGCGGGGATCAGATTGCCGGCCGACAGCAGCAGCACGTCGCCCGGCACGATCTCCTCGGCGGGGACGGAGCTGGGCTGGCCATCGCGCAGCGCCGTGGCCTTGATCTGCACCTGAGCGCGCAGCTTTTCGGCCGCGTTGCTGGCGCTGTACTCCTGGGCAAAGCTGAGGGCCGCGCTGCCCAGAACGATCAGCAGGATGATCACCGCGTCCAGCCAGTCCTGCACCACGGCCGAGACCACCGTGGCCAGCAGCAGGATCATGATGATGGGGCTTTTGAACTGGCTGGCGAACAGCCGCAGCGGCGTCGCCTTCTGGCGCACATCCAGCCGGTTGGGGCCTACCTGTTGCAGACGGCGCTGCGCCTCCGCGCTGCTCAGGCCGGCGGCCGCGCTCTCCACCTCTTGCAGCAATTGATCGGCGGGCAGGCTCCAGTAGGCAGGCGAAACCGAAAACGGCGCGGCGGGCTGAGGGGGGCTGGTCATGGCGGACATTGTACCACAGCGTGACCGGACAGACAACAGCCCCATGCGCGCCTTTCATCCTTTTCTATCGGCCCGATTCGCGGTATACTATGCGTCAACAGCAACGCTGCTGCCAACAGCCATGCCAGCGCGGGCCAGGCCCCCGTTGTGCAGTTCCCCAGAACCAGGAGAACGGTATGTCGAAGACGATGAAAGCAGTTATCAAGCCGGAACAGGCGCCAGGCATGATCCTGGCCGAGGCGCCGGTGCCCAAGATCGGCCCGCGTGAGGCGCTGATCAAGGTGCGCGCCACCTCCATCTGCGGCACCGACCTGCACATCTACAAGTGGGACGAATGGGCCCGCAAGCGCGTCCGGCCGCCGCTGGTGGTGGGACATGAGTTCTGCGGCCACGTGGTAGCTCTGGGCCGCGATGTCACCGAGGTGAAAGAGGGCGATTTCGTCTCGGCCGAAAGCCACATCATCTGCGGCAACTGCGCCCAGTGTCGCACCGGCAACGGCCACATCTGCCAGAACACGCGCATCATCGGCGTCGACCGCGATGGCTGCTGGGCCGAGTACATCGCCATGCCGGCCTACAACCTGTGGCTCAACCCGCCTGACATGGCGCCGGAGATCGCCAGCATGCTGGAGAACTTCGGCAACGCGGTCCACACCGCCTTCGCCACCGACCTGACGGCCAAGAAGGTGCTGATCACCGGCTGCGGGCCGGTGGGGCTGATGACGGTGGCGGTGGCCAAGGCGGCCGGCGCCAGCGTGATCTACGCCACCGACATCAGCCCCTACCGGCTGCGTCTGGCCCAGCAACTGGGGGCGACTCGCGCCCTCAACGTGGCCGAGATGGACGTGGTGGAGACGATCCGCCGCGAGACCGGCGGCGACGGCGTGGATGTGCTGCTGGAGATGAGCGGCGCGCAGTCGGCCATCGACCAGGGCTTCCGCTCCCTGCGCGACGGCGGCGAGGCGGCGCTGCTGGGACTGGCGCCCGGCACCATCGGCTTCGACATCAACAGCGCCATTGTCTTCAAGGGCGCCACGGTGCGCGGCATCGCCGGCCGCCGGCTGTGGGACACCTGGTACCGCATGCGCGGCCTGCTGGAGGCCGGTTTGGTGGACCTCTGGCCGCTGGTGACGCACCGCTTCACGCTGGATCAGTGGGAAGAGGCGATTCAGGCCATGAACAGCGGCGCCACGGGCAAGGTAGTGATGTTCGTGGGCGAGGGCTAGAGTGGCAATTGGCAGATTGGTCACTTGGTCGGTGTCGGGCAGACACGTCAACGTGAAAGATGAGAATATCTTGCTCTGGCCGGTCTTTGCGCAGCACCCCGGACGGGGCCGACCGAGCCAGCCTGATGTATAAGGAGTCGCAGATGGCAAAGCACAAACGAAACAAACTCGCCTGGCTGCAGGATGAACTGGATGGCCTGCGCGAGGCAGGACGTTACACCCACATTCGCACGCTGGACTCGCCGCAGGGCGCCTGGCTGGTGGTCGACGGCAAGAAGGTGCTCAACTTCTGCTCCAACAACTACCTGGGGCTGGCCAACCATCCCCGCATCGTCCAGGCCGCCAAGGCGGCCATCGACCTGTACGGCGTCGGGCCGGGCGCGGTGCGCACCATCGCCGGCACCATGACCCTGCACGAGACGCTGGAGCGCCGCCTGGCCGAGTTCAAGGGCGCCGACGCGGCCATCACCTTCCAGAGCGGCTTCAGCGCCAACATCGGCGCGATCCCCGCCCTGATCGGCGACAACGATCTGATCATCAGCGACCGGCTGAACCATGCCAGCATCATCGACGGCACCCGGCTGACCAAGGCCGCGCGCACCATCTACGAGCACGCCGACCCCGCATCGCTGCGCGAGGTGCTGGAGATAAACTACGGCCAGTATCAGCATATGTTCATCATCACCGACGGCGTCTTCAGCATGGACGGCGACATCGCGCCGCTGCCGCAGATCGTCGAGCTGGCCGAGGAATTCAACGCCATCACCATCGTCGACGACGCGCACGGCGAGGGGGTGCTGGGCCGCGGCGGCCGCGGCATCGTCGATCACTTCGGCCTGCACGGCCGCGTCGACGTGGAGATCGGCACCCTGAGCAAGGCCTTCGGCGTGGTGGGCGGCATCGTGGCCGGCTCGCAGACGCTGGTGGACTGGCTCAAGCAGCGCGGCCGGCCGATCCTCTTCTCCAGCGCCATGACCGTGCCCGACGTGGCCGCTTGCATCGAGGCCGTGGACATCCTCTCCGAGAGCAGCGAGCTGGTAGACCGGCTGTGGGACAACGCGCGCTATTTCAAGACTGAGATGCAGCGGCTGGGCTTCGACATCGGCCACAGCCAGACGCCCATCACCCCGGTGATGCTGGGCGAGGAGCGGCTGGCGCAGCAGTTCAGCCGGCGGCTGTACGAGGAGGGGGTGTTCGGCACCGCCATCACCTTCCCCACCGTGCCGCGCGGCCTGGCCCGCATCCGGGTGATGATCTCGGCCGCGCACAGCGCCGAAGACCTGAACGCCGGCTTGGCCGTGTTCAGCCAAGTCGGCCGGGAGCTGGGCGTCATCGCCTGAGTGCAGGATTCTCACGCCAAGACGCAAAGACGCCAAGGATTTCTGCCCTTTGCGCGCTTTGCGCCTTGGCGTGAGGCCAAAACTGCCTGATAGTCGGACGAACCAGCAGGGGGGATCAGGGCCCTGGCGGCATTGGGCATACCCTCTCACCTGTGCTAAAATGACAGAACGATCCGGCCAGACCGGATCGTTCCGTCGAAAGGACTTGCCGCATGAGCGAACCACAGCCGCCCAAACAGATCAACGTCGAGCTGCCCAAAGACCTCGACGCCACCTATGCCAACTTCGCCATCATCAGCCATTCGCCGCACGAGCTGGTCATTGACTTCGCCCAGCTTCTGCCGGCCATGCCCAAGGCGCGCGTGCAGGCGCGCGTGCTGCTGACCCCGGTCAACGCCAAGATGCTGCACCAGGCGCTGGGCGACAATCTGGCCAAATATGAGCGGCGCTTCGGCGTCATCGGCGGCCCCGGCCAGGCCAACTTCGACCCGCACACCGGCAAGCTGGGCGGCCTGCAGTGGACCGTCGGCAGCGAAGACGAGAGCAGCGACGAAGGATAGGCGTCGAAAGCAGCCCATGGACACCCTCAGCACCCTCATCGAGACGATCCGCGCCGATCTGACCCGCCGCAACGACGTGCGCGATGCCACCCTGCGCCGCTCGCGCGAGCTGGTGCGGCTGTGCGCCAACAGCATCCGCGCCGTACACCGCCATGAGTTCGACGAGGCCGCGGGACTGCTGGCCCAGGCGCGCGCGGCCGCGGCCGAGATGGTCGCCGACCTGGCCAGCCTGCCCGACCTCTACTACACCGGCTACACCCAGGATGCGCTCAAAGAGCTGACCGAGGCGCATCTGGTCTATGCCTTTGTCACCGCTGGCCCTCTGCCCACGCCTGAGGAGCTGGCTGTGCCCTCCTCCACCTACCTGAACGGCCTGTCGGAGGCCGCCAGCGAGATGCGCCGCTTTGCCCTGGACATGATTCGCCTGGGCCAGGTGGAAGAGGCGCTGCCCTACCTGGCCATCATGGACGAGGTCTACAGCCAGCAGATCACCATCGACTTCCCCGACGCCATCACCGGCGGGCTGCGCCGCCAGACCGACGTGCTGCGCGGCATCCTGGAGCGCACCCGCGGCGATGTGACCCTCTCCAGCCGGCAGGAGGCCATGCGCCAGGCGCTGGCCGCCTTCGAGACCCGCATGATGGGCGCGTCGTCCGACGCCGGCCCCGGCCTCCCCCTTTTCAACGAGATCGATGAGCAATCAGCGTGATGTCCCGGTGATCCGGGCCAGCGAGCTTGGCGAATACGTCTACTGCGCGCGGGCGTGGTGGCTGCGCCGGGTGCAGGGCGTTGCCTCGCGCAATACCGCCGCCTTGCACAGCGGCCGGCAAGCCCATGATCGCCACGGCCGCGGCGTGGCCGCCTGGCAGACGCAGCGCCGGTTGGCGTTGCTGTTGGCCATTCTGGCAGGGCTGACCCTGCTGGCCGCGGCCGCCGGCCTGGCCGGAGGTGGGCAGTGAAACGCCTGGGCCGTCTGCTGCTGATCGCGCTGCTGGCGCTGTTGTTGAGCGCCGGCATTTGGCAGGGGCTCAGCCTGCTCAGCGGGGCAGGCCAGGCCCTGGCGCCGGTCACCGGGCAATATTACGTCGGCGCCAGTTGGATGGCGCCCGCGACGCCGTTGCCGACGCCGGTCGCGGCAGCCACGCCCCGCGCC
>JACSRL010000860.1 GCA_014879765.1 Anaerolinea sp.
CGGCCATCCGCTCTCGCTCAACCTGGTGCTGCCCCGGCTGGCGGAGCAGACGCCGGCCGCGCTGGTGGCGGACTTCGACGCGCTGCTGCCCGGCTTCACCACCGGCGCGGCCAAAGAGCGCAACGAGAGCCTGGCCGTGAGCCTGGAGTTCTCCCTGCGCCGGCTGGGGGAGGCGTCGCGCGCCGCGCTGCCCGACCTGGGCGTCTTTGCCGGGCTGGCCATGGAGGACGACCTGCTGGAAATCACACAACTCGACCCGGCGCTGTGGGCGACGGCGCGCACCGAGCTGGTGGGCGCGGGGCTGGCCACGTTGGAAGAGATTCCCGGCGCACAATTCCCCTACATCCGCTTTCACCCCACGCTGCTGCCCTACCTGCGCGCCCGGCTCGCCGCCGACCGCCGCCGCGAGTTGGACGAACGCTACTGGCAGCGCTACCATGCCCTGGCGAACTACTTCTATTTCGAGGATCAGAAAAACCCGCACTTCATCCGCGCCCTCGTCCAGCGCGACCTGCCCAACCTACGCCGCGGGCTGGAGCTGGCGCTGGCCCACGCCGCGGCCCACCCCGCCGACGCCGCCGCGCTGGAAGCCGCCGTGGACTTTGCCGACAGCGTGAACCGCTTCCTGGATGTCTTCGGGCTGCGCCGGGAGCGGGCGCGCGTGCAGGAGCGGGTGGACGCGCTGCTGGCTGCGCGCGGGGGCGACCTCACCCGCGCCGAATGGGTGGCGCTCTCCAGCCGCGGCGAGGCGCTGCGGGCCGCCGGCCGGGCGCGCGAGGCGGAGGCGCTTTTCCGCGACCTGCTGGCGCGCCTCCCCGCGGCGGACGGCGCCGGGACCGACGCCTGGGGCTACGAACGCGCCGTGACCATCCACCGCCTGGGCCGCACGCTGCGCGCCCAGGGCCGCCCGGAGCAGGCCGCCGCCGCCTACCGGCAGGAACTGGCCCTGCTGGCGCGGCTGGCGCAGAGCGACACGGTCAAGCGCCAGGCCGGCGCCGCCCACGCCGACCTGGCCGACGTGTTGGCTGACCTGGGGCGCTACGCCGAGGCGCGGGCGGAGTATGCGGCGAGCATCGAAGCTGGTAAAGCGATTGGCGACGCCCGCATGGTTGCCGTGGGCAACGGCCAACTGGGCACCCTGGCCCTCCGGCAGCGCGACTACGGCGAGGCGCGGCGCCGCCACCGGGACGCGCTGGCCGCGTTTCAGCGCCTGGACGAGCCGGGGCATGAGGCCATTGCCTGGCACCAGTTGGGGATGGTGGCGGGTAGAGTGGAAGATTGGGACGAGGCCGAGCGCTGCTACCGCGAGTCCGTACGGCTGGAGGAGGCGGCGGGCAACCTGCCCGGCGTGGCGCAGACCGCTGGTCAACTCGGTAACATGTGCGAGAGTATCGGGCGCCTGACCGAAGCTGAGACGTGGTCACGCAAGGCACTGGACACATTCACTGTGCTCGGTGACAAGGCATCTGAGGCAAAAGCTGCTAACAACCTGGCCGGCCTGCTGCTGGCCGTGGCCGCGCAGCCGCCCGCGGCGCGCCCCGCCCCGTTCCAGGGCCGCGACCTGCTGGCCGAGGCCGCGGTGCTGGCGGAGCGGGCAATTGCCATCGTTGAACCACTTGGCCCTTCGGAAAAACCGTGGACGACCTACAACATCCTCGCCGACATCGCCGAGCGCCGCGGGCAGGGGGAGGCGGCGCGGGCGTGGCGGCGCAAG
>JACSRL010000862.1 GCA_014879765.1 Anaerolinea sp.
TCTGCGTTTGCAGCAACGTCGTCGGAGGTAATTCTGTCTGCAAATCGCCTCAAAAGTGCCTGGCACCTGTGCAGTTACGTTGCGGTTACCTGGGCGATAGCGTACTACCAGAGCGACGATCTGTCAAAGCTCCACCCGCTGTTGCAGCAGCGAAATTGTGGCGTCCCAGACTCCGGACGGCAAAGCCGGCCGGTTGAAGCTATGCCAGCTTCTTGACGGCAAAGGGCTTCACTGGCAGGACTCGGCCGGTGTGGCGCCGTCCGAAGCCTCGTCGGTTCAACCCGTTCTGAACACACCCTTTTGAATGCCCCCTAATCGCTCTCGCTGCAGTCGTCGTCCAGCAGCTCCAGCTCGGGGATGACGCCGGCTTGCAGGCTTTGCAGGCTGGCCAGCGCGTGAACCTGGCCCACGCCCAGTTGATCGATGTAGGCGGGGTTGGCCGGGTCGATGTCCACGGCCGTGCCGCCGATCAGGTCGGCCACCTGCACCACCGTCAGGCTGGGGTTCAGGCTGAGCAGCAGCGCCGCCTGGCCGGCCGCAAAGGGCGCGGCCATGGAGGTGCCGCTCCAACTGCCGTAGCCGTTCACCGGCAGCGTGCTGTGAATGCCCACGCCTGGCGCGGCCAGGGAAACCCAGTCGCCGTAGCTGGCAAAATCCGCTTTGACGCGCTCGGGGCCGATGGCGGTCACACCCAGCGCGCATTCGGCGGCCGCGGGGAACTGCTTCTGCGGGCTGTTCAGGTTGCCGGCCGCGGCCACCACCACCACCCCTTGCTGCGTCGCCTCTTCGACGATCTCCTCGATGTAGTAGGACGCGCTCTCCGGCATGCCCAGGCTGAGGTTGATGACCTTCGCGCCGTTCTCCACCGCGTACAGAATCGCCTCGCCGATGACAAAGGAGTAACCGCGACCGTCGCTGTCCAGCACGCGGATCGGCATGATCTGTGCCTGCGGGGCCACCAGGTGAACGATGCCGGCCACGTGGGTGCCGTGGCCCGCGCCGTGGTTCGCACCGGCGCCGAACTCGTCCTCCGGCTGGTTGTCGCCGTCCACGAAATCGATGCGCGCCGCGGTCAGACGGCCGGCCAGGTCAGGGTGGTTGAGCTGCACGCCGGTGTCGATCACCGCCACGACCACCCCCGCGCCCTGGCTGATGGCGTGCGCGGCCGGCAGGCCCAGCATCTGCTGCGGATACTGCACGTTGTAGGGCGCCGGATCGTAGCCGCCCCAGGCGAAGCCGGAGCGCCCGATGGCCTCCGGCGCGTCGGTGACGTGGTTCAGCTCGACGTAGCGCAGCCGCGGGTCCGCGCCCATGTCGGCCGCCAACTGCTCCGGATCGACGCCGGCCGGCGCCTGCAACAGGTAGATCGCCCGCCCCGGCGCCAGCGTCCGGATCGTGGTCGTGCCATAGCTCTGGTTGATGGCCTCCACGGTCGCGCCCGGTTGCAACCCGTTCAGCTTGACGATCAGCTCGTCCACTGCGGCCTGGGAGGCGGGCGCGGCGGCAATCAGCGGCAGAAAGACCGAGTTGGCCAGCGGCGTGGCCTGGGTTCCAGGGGCCAGAAGGGCCGCCAACAGCAGGGCAGCCAGGATCGTAACGCAACGTTTTCGACTCGACAATTGGGTATTCATCTTTCACTCCATCGAGATCCGTGGATCGAGTAGGCCGCCGTATCGAGATCCGTGGATCGAGTAGGCCGCCGTATCGAGA
>JACSRL010000864.1 GCA_014879765.1 Anaerolinea sp.
ACTGTTCAGGTGCCGGGCACTTGCGCTTGACTTCGTAGCGTGAATTGGCTTCACGTGTCGCATTGCAAGTGTAGATGCTACGCGAAGTGCCCGGCACCTATGGCTGAATAGTTACCTCGGATAGGCATTTTTTTGACAGAGCGCGACTTTCGGGTATAATCCAACCCGTTGAACGTTTCCAAACTTCATATTCCTGCGTAGCTCAATCGGCAGAGCAACCGGCTGTTAACCGGTTGGTTCCTAGTTCGAGTCTAGGCGCAGGAGCCTGAGAGCGGCAGCTTATCGCTGCCGCTCTTGTTTTTCCCAAGACAGCAGGTATAATCCGCTCCATGACTGGCAGCATCTTCTTGCTCAATCCACCCAGCCTGCCCGGCTCCGTGGCCAACCGCGAGGGCTCGGCCGGCATGGGCGCGCTGGGCGATTCGGCCCACCCGTTCATCTATCCGCCGCACCTGCTGGCCACGGCCGGGGCGGCGCTGGCCGCGGCCGGCTGGCGGGTGGCCGGACTGGACGCGGCCGCGCAGGGGCTGGACACCGACGCAACGCTGGAGCGCCTGCCCCGCAGCCAGGTGCTGGCGCTGCCGGTCAGCTTCGCCACCCAGGCGGCCGATCGGGCCTTTCTCAACCGCCTGCGGGAACGCCAGCCGCTGGCCCGGGTGCTGGCCATCGGCCCCGCGCTGAGCTACGCCCAGGTGGATCACGTCTTCAGCGACCTGGTGGACGCCCTGTTGATGGGCGAGCCGGAGCTGGCGCTGCCTGCGGCCGCGGCCCGTCTGCTGGCCGGCGAGCTGATCCCTGGCCGCGCGGTGAACCCCTACACCCTGGCGCCGGAGCACTACACCCCCGACGGCCTGCTGGCCACCCTGGACGCGCTGCCCATGCCGGCCTGGGAGCTGTTCCACGGCCGCGGGCATCGCTACCCCTTCCTGAGCGTGCTGAGCAGCCGGGGCTGTCCGGCCGGCTGCCGCTTTTGTCCCTACGTGGCCGCGCAGGGTGCGCTGCAGCGCTGCCAGTCTCCCGCGCGCACGGTCGAGGAGCTGCTGCACACCGCCCAACGCCATCAGGTGACGCACATCATGCTGCGCGATCCGGTCTTCGCGCTGGAGCGCGACCGCGTGCTGGCCATCTGCTCGGAGCTGCGCCGCCGCCAGCAGGGGGTAACCTGGGAATGCGAAAGCCGGCCGGAGCATTTCGACGGCCGCCTGCTGCGGGCGCTGCACGACGCCGGCTGCACCACGGTCAAGCTGGGGCTGGAGAGCGCCGATCCCGACCTGCTGGTGGCCATCGGCCGGGTGGCCGACGAGCCGGCCGCCGCGGCCTATCTGGCCCAGGTGGCGGCCGTGGTGCAGGACTGCCACCAGTTGGGGATGAGCTGCCGGCTTTTCGTGATGGTCGGCCTGCCCAACGAGACGGAGCGTTCCCTGGAGCGCACCGCCCAGTTTCTGCGCACGCTGCGCCCCATCCGCCTGCACGTCAAGCCCTTCCACTGGTACCCGGGCATCGCGCTGCCGCCCACGGGCGAGAACGAGCTGAGCGCCCAGATCCGCCGGCTGCAAGACGCGGTGCGCCAGCGTCCCAGCATGCTGCGCCGCGTTGTCCGGCGGCTGCGCGCGCGTGCGCCGGGGCTGGGCTGATGGCGCTGGCTCGGTCGGAGACCGGCCAGAGCATGTGGAGTGGCTCGGTCGGAGACCGGCCAGAGCATGTGGAGT
>JACSRL010000702.1 GCA_014879765.1 Anaerolinea sp.
TACCGCAGCCAGCGCGACCGGCGCTTCCCCCAGGGGCTGGGACTGGGACTGACCATCGCCAACGATCTGGTCCTGGCGCACGGCGGCCGGTTGGTGCTGGAGAGCCAGCCGGGCGCGGGCAGCCGCTTCATTATCTGTCTGCCCCTCTGATGGGGCCACAGCGCCAACGCGGCAACGTCGCGCAGCAGGCGCCAAGACTTTGGGCTGTGCAGCGGCCGCCTGCCTGGCGAAACGCTGTTGGAAGCAGAAAAGCGGCGTGTCCTTTGGGCGGTCGCTGTGCAGCTCGAAGCCTCAGGCCGACGTATTTGGCCCAGGCCCAGACTGACAGTACAATCAGCTTAAACATCGCTCGGGCCGGTCTCCGACCGTGCCATCCAACCGCTCGGGCCGGTCTCCGACCGTGCCCGTCCGCTTCCGTTCACCGGCTGCGCCTCCAAAAACGCCCGGTCTCCCTCGTTTCCCATTCTCCCCAGGAGGTTTTCATGAAAGTAGGTATTGTCGGCAGCGGCAACGTCGGCGCAGGCGCGGCCAACGCCATGGTTCTGCGCGGCGTGGCCCGCGAGATCGTCATGGTGGACATCAACACCAAGCGCGCCCAGGCTGAGGCCGAAGACATCCTGCACGCCGTGCCCTTTTCCTCTCATGCCGTGGTGGTCAGGCAGGGGGAATACAGCGACCTGGACGGCTGCCAGGTGGTGGTGATCACGGCCGGCGTGGCGCAGCGGCCGGGCGAGACGCGCCTGCAACTGCTGGAGCGCAACGCCGTCATCTTCCGCGGCATGATCCCGCAGATCGTCGCCAGCGCGCCCGAGGCCATTCTGGTGATTGCCACCAACCCGGTGGACATCATGACCCACCTGGCCGCGTACTACGCGGCGCCGCTGGGCGTGCCGCGCAGGCATGTGATCGGCTCCGGCACCACACTGGACACCGCCCGTTTCCGCTCCATCCTGGGCCGGGCGATGGACGTGGACCCGGAACACGTGCATGGCTACGTGGTGGGCGAGCACGGCGACACCGAGGTGCTGGCCTGGTCCATGACCACCGTGGGCACCGTGCCGCTGGAGGACTATGCCCAGGCGCGCGGTATCGAATTGAGCGACGAGCTGCTGGAGGAGATCGACGACGGCGTGCGCCGCGCGGCCTACCGCATCATCGAGGGCAAAGGCTCCACCTACTACGGCATCGGCGCGGCCCTGGCCCGCATCGTGCAGGCCATCGTGCGTGACCAGCGCTCGCTGCTGACGGTCAGCGTGCCGGTGGAGAGCATCGGCGACGTGCGCGACATCACCTTTGCCCTGCCGGCCATCATCGGCGGCGACGGCATCATCGCGGTGCTGCCCAAGCCGTTGAATCCCAAGGAACAGAGGTTGCTCGAGGCGAGCGCCCGCACCCTGCGCCAGGCGCTGGATGAACTGACGGCGGCTGGCGGCATGTAAGGCTATGGAAGCAGAAGTCCGGTTTCTCCGAAGAAACCGGACTTCTCTTGCGTGGAGGCCCCCATGATCGTCCAAACCATCGGCGTCGTCGGCTGCGGGCAGATGGGCGCGGGCATCGCCGAGATCAGTCTGCTGGCCGGCTATGAGGTCATCCTCTACGGCCGCAACGAGGATATCCGGCCCGCCTGCCGCGGCCGGGTGCAGCAAGCGCTGCAGCGGGCCGTCAGCCGCGGCAAGCTGGAGGCTGGCGAGGCCGAAAAGGCGCTGGCGCGCCTGCGCGGCGTCGCTCATCTGGCCGAGCTGGCCGCGGCCGACCTGGTGATCGAATGCGTCGCCGAGGATCTGGCGCTCAAGCAGGCCATCTTCCGCAGCCTGGACAGCCTGCTGCATCCTGCGGCCCTTCTGGCCAGCAACACCTCCTCGCTGAGCATCACCGAGCTCGCCCTGGCCACCGGCCGGCCCGACAAAGTGTTGGGCATGCACTTCTTCAACCCCGCGCCGGTGATGCGCCTGCTGGAGCTGGTGCGTGGGCTGCACACCAGCGACGAGACCCTGGCCATCGCGCGCAAAGTGGGCGCGTACATGGGCAAGATCACCGTCACCGCGCCCGACAGCCCCGGCTTCATCGTCAATCGTCTGCTGATCCCCTACATCGTCGAGGCCATCGGCGCCTACGAGGCCGGTCTGGGGGAGGCCGCCGTGGTGGACAGCAGCGTCAAGCTGGGCATGGGGCACCCGCTGGGCCCGCTGGCGCTGGCCGACCTGATCGGCCTGGACGTGACGCTGGCCATCGCCGACACGCTGTATGCATCGTCGGGCAATCCCTATTTCAAGGCGCCGCCGCTGCTGCGGCGCATGGTGGCTGTCGGGCAGTTGGGGCGCAAGACGGGACGGGGATTCTATGACTATCGCCGCCTTGTGACTTGACAATAGCCTATCATGGGCCTAGAATTGACTGGAACTGCTAATTTACTGGTCAAATGGAGTAAAGATGAACGTATTACCTGAGATCGCGCCCATCAGCGACATGCGAGTTCGCCAGACGGAGATCGTGCAGAAAGCCCAACGTGGACCGGTCGTGTTGGTCGAACGGGGCAGCAAACCGGCGCTGGTCGTGCTAGCGCCAACACTCTGGAACGCACTTGCCGAGCGACTGGAATTCCTGGAAGACGCTGTAGCCGTCTATAAAAAGAAGTGGGAATTGGTGACCGGTCAAGATGAGATGACAGAACTCTCCCCAGCGTTGATAGAGGAGTGGCTGGAAGATGCTGTACCGGCTTAAGATCCCGAAAGCTGTGCGGCATGACATTGAACGGCTACCCGGCAACGTCCGCCAACGGGTTAAACGAACGATTGCCGAGCTAGTATTCGAGCCGCGACCGGCCAACGCAGATGAGCTTGAAGATGAGTTGGCAGGTTTTTGGCGCATCAAGTTAGAGGATTATCGCATCATCTACAGTATCGATGATGACGTGGTAACGGTGGAAATCATCCGTGTCGCCAAGCGAACACCAAGAAGCTATAAGCGATAGCCAAACAACAATCGTAACTGTTCAGGCGCCGGGCACTTACGCTGGTGATTCAAGTGCCCGGCGCCTGAACAGTTACGATATCAGAAGAAAGAGACCCCCCATGACCGAAATCACCTCCCTTCCCCTGCGCAGCGAGATCCCAGTGGAGCAGACCTGGGACCTGGCCAGCGTTTACCCCACCCCGGCCGACTGGGATGCCGCCTGCGCTGAGCTGACTGCCCAATTGCCGGCGCTGGCCGCCTTCCGCGGCCGGCTGGCTGAAGGCCCAGCCACCCTGCTGGCGCTTCTGAGCCCCATGCAGGAGGCCGGCGTGCTGCTGGGCAAGATCCTGATCTACGCCTCCAACGGCGCGTCGGTGGACACCGGCGACCAGACCGCGGCCGCGCGGGCCGGCCAGGCCCGCACGCTGATGGCCAACTTCGCGGCGGCAACTGCCTTCTTCGACCCGGAGCTGATGGCCGTTGGCCTGGATCAGATCGACGCCTGGATCGCGCAGACGCCGGAGCTGGCCTTTTTCAGCCACTACGTCGACCGCCTGCGGCTGCGCCAGGCGCACGTGCGCTCCGGCGAGGTGGAGGAGGTGCTGGCGCTGACCGGCGACCCCTTCTCCGGCCCCTTCAACGTCTACGGCATGCTCAACAACGCCGACATGGTCTTCCGGCCCGCCGTAGCCGCGGATGAAACCGAGCTGGAGGTGGGCCAGGCCAGCATCGGCGCGCTGGTGACGCACCCCGACCGCGCGGTGCGGCGCAGCGCCTGGGAGAGCTACGCCGATAGCTACCTGGCCTTCAGGAACACCCACGCCGCCGCCTTCACCGCGGGCGTCAAGCAGAACGTCTTCAACGCCCGCGTGCGCGGCTACGCCTCGTCGCTGCACGCCTCGCTGGAGTCCAACTACATCCCGGTGGAGGTCTTCCACAACCTGATCGCGGTCTTCAAGAAACACCTGCCCACCTGGCATCGCTATTGGCGGCTGCGCAAGCGGGCGCTGGGACTGGACGCGCTGGGCGTCTACGACATCAAGGCGCCGCTGGCCGGCAGCAAACCGGTCGTGCCTTTCGAGCAGGCCGTCGAGTGGATCGCCGAGGGCATGGCGCCGCTGGGCCAGGCATACGTCGACGTGCTGCGCCGCGGCTGTCTGGAGGAGCGCTGGGTGGACCGGGCGCGCAACAGGGGCAAGCGCGAGGGCGCCTATTCCAGCGGCTCCCACGGCACCCATCCCTTCATTTTGATGTCCTACCAGGATGATCTGTTCAGCCTGAGCACGCTGGCGCATGAGCTGGGCCACTCCCTGCACTCCTACCACACCCGCCGTACGCAGCCCTTCATCTACGGCCGCTACGGCCTTTTCCTGGCCGAGGTGGCATCCAACTTCAACCAGGCCATGGTGCGCGACTATCTGTTCCGCACGCAGACCGAGCGCGCCTTCCAGATCGGGCTGATCGAAGAGGCCATGTCCAACTACCACCGCTACTTCTTCATCATGCCCACCCTGGCGCAGTTCGAGCTGGAGGCGCACAGCCGGGCCGAGCGGGGCGCGCCGCTGAGCGCCGACATCCTCACCGGCATCACGGCTGACCTTTTCGCCGAGGGCTATGGCGGCGAGGTGGACTTCGACCAGCCGCGCATCGGCATCACCTGGGCGCAGTTTGGCCACATGTACATGAACTTCTACGTCTACCAGTACGCCACCGGCATCTCGGCCGCGCACGCGCTGGCGCAGCCGATCCTGGCCGGCGACCAGGCCGCGGCCGGCCGTTACCTGGACTTCCTCAAGTCAGGCGGCTCCCGCTACCCGCTGGAGACCCTGCAACAGGCCGGCGTGGACATGACCACGCCGGAGCCGGTAGAGGCCGCCTTCGGCGTGCTGGCCGGGCTGGTGGACCGGCTGGAGACGCTGCTGGAATAAAGCGCCGGCAAGGGTTGGCAACCTGTTGAGGTCACCAATGACTACCGATCTGACCTTCTTCACCAACGAGCCGGATGCCGCGCTGCTGGACCGCTTCAAGGCGACGCTGCGCGACGTGCAGTTCTTCGACGTGCTGGTGGGCTACTTCCGCACCAGCGGATTTCATCTGCTGGTTGACGCCCTGGCAGAGATCGAGCAGATCCGCATCCTGGTGGGTCTGGGGGTGGATCGCCAGGCGCTGGAGATCATCGAGGCCAGCGGGCAGCAGCTCGAGCTGGCCTTCCAGTCAGCGCGCCAGACCAAGGACCTCTTCGCCGATGAGCTGGTGGATGAGATGGAGCGCTCGGCCGACAGCTATGACACCGAGCGCGGGGTGCGCACCTTCATGCAGTGGCTGCAGAGCGGCAAGCTCAAGCTGAAGGCGCATCCCAGCCGCCAGATCCACGCCAAGGTCTACATCAGCCGCTTCCCCAGCCATGACCGCGACTTCGGGCGGGTGATCACCGGCTCCAGCAACTTCAGCTATTCCGGCCTGCTGGGCAACTACGAGTTCAACGTGGAGCTGAAGGACGCGCCCGATGTGCGCTTCGCCCTGGAGAGGTTCGAGGCGCTGTGGGCCGAGGCGGTGGACATCTCCGACGCCTACGTGGACACCATCCAGCGGCGCACCTGGCTCAACGACCAGATCACCCCCTACGAGCTCTACCTCAAATTCCTCTACGAGTACTTCAAGGAGGAGATCAACGTCGACCAGGAGATCGACGTCTGGCTGCCCGAGGGTTTCCTGGACCTGGCCTACCAGAAGCAGGCGGTGACCGCGGCGCGCAAGATCCTGGACGCCTACGGCGGCGTCTTCCTGGCCGATGTGGTGGGGCTGGGCAAGACCTTCATCGCCGCGCTGCTGGCCCAGCAACTGCCCGGCCGCAAGCTGGTGATCTGCCCGCCGGTGCTGCAAAGCTACTGGCAGGAGACGCTGCGCGAGTTCGGCGTCGTCGCCCGCGTCGAGTCCATGGGCAAACTGGACCGCATCCTGGAGTCCGACTACACGCGCTACGACACCATCTTCGTGGACGAGGCGCACCGCTTCCGCAACGAGGGCACCCAGGGCTACGAGAAGCTGCACCGCATCTGCTGGGGGCGCAAGGTGGTGTTGGTGTCGGCCACGCCGCTGAACAACACCATCGGCGATGTCTTCACACAGTTGAAGCTCTTTCAGGCGCCGCGGCGCAGCACCATCCCCGGCGTCAGCGACCTGGAGAGCTTCTTCGGCAGCCGTCTGCGCTGGCTGGAGAGCTTCGAGAAGGGCTCGCCGGAGCATCTGGAGGCCGTCAAGCGGGTGGCCGGCGATGTGCGGGAGCGGGTGTTGAAGCATGTCATGGTGCGGCGCACCCGCAGCGAGATCACGCGCTTTTTCCAGGAGGACCTGGGCCGGCAGGGGCTGGCTTTCCCGGAGCTGGCCGAGCCGCGGCGCATTGTCTACCGCTTCGACGCGGCCACCGAGGCGGCCTTCGACGCCACCATCGAGCGGCTGCGCGGCTTTGCCTATGCCCGCTATACGCCGCTGCTCTATCTGCGGGCCGGCCTCTCGCAGTTGGAGGAGCAGTCGCAGCGCAACGTGGGCGGGTTCATGAAAGGGCTGCTGGTCAAGCGGCTGGAGAGCAGCTTCTTCGCCTTCCAGCGCACCCTGGCCCGCTTCATCGAAAGCTACCAGCGTTTCATCGCCATGGTCGAGGGGGGCGTGGTGACTATCGGCAAAGCGGTGGACATCTACGAGTTGCTGGAGCGGGACGACGAGGCGGAGCTGCTGCGCCGGGTGGAGGAGGGCGAGCTGCGCCAGTATCCGGCCACGGCCTTCCGGCCGGACTTTCTCGACGACCTGCGCCGCGATCTGGCGCGGTTGCAGGAGATCCAGCGGCTGTGGCAGGACATCCAGCGCGACCCCAAGCTGGAGCAGTTCATCCGCGAGCTGCGCAGCGACCCGGCGCTCAAAGGCCAGCGCATCATCCTCTTCACCGAGTCCAGCGAGACGGGCGACTACCTGTATGAGCGGCTGGAGGCGGCCTTTCCCGGCAAGACGCTCTTTTACTGGAGCCAGGGCGCGCGCTACGACGGCGCAGCGCTGAACGGGCCGGCCGCGCGCGAGCTGATCCGGCAGAACTACGACCCGCAGGCCGCGGCGCAGCGCAACGACCTGCGTATCCTGGTTACCACCGACACGCTGGCCGAAGGGGTCAACCTGCACCGCGCCAATGTGGTGATCAACTACGACCTGCCCTGGAACCCGACGCGCGTCTTGCAGCGGGTGGGCCGCGTCAACCGGGTGGGCACGGCCTTCGACCAGGTGTTCATCTACAACTTCTTCCCCACGGCCCAGTCGGACGAGCACCTGGGGCTGGAGGGCAACATCAAGGCCAAGATCCAGGCCTTCCACGACATCCTGGGAGAGGATGCCCGCTATCTGACCGAGGAGGAGGTGGTCAGCCAGCATGAGCTGTTCGGCGACCGCCTCTACGACGCGCTGAGCCGCAAGGAGAGCTACCTGGGCGAGGAGGAGGCGCGTTCGGAGCTGGAGTATCTGCACGCCATCCGCCAGGTGCGCGACCAGACGCCGCAACTGTTCGAGCGCATCAAGCGGTTGCCCAAGAAGGCACGCGCTGGCCGGGCCGCGGCCGACCTGCCCGATGACGCGGCCGGGCCGCGGTTGGTCAGCTTCTTCCGCCGCGGCCGGCTGAAGAAATTCTACACCTGCGCCGGCGATGCCCCGGTCGAGCTGACCTTCCTGGACGCGGCCGACCGGCTGCGCTGCGCGCCGGAGACGCCGCGATTGACCATTCCCGCCGGCTATTACGAGCTGCTGGCGCGCAACAAGGAGGCCTTTGCCGCGGCCACGGAGCCGGAGGCGGAACAGGCCCCGCGCGGCGGGCAGTCCAACGTGCGCTGGGTGGTCGCCTACCTGAAGGCGATCCGTCGGGCGCCGGCGCTGACCGACGACGACGAGCGTTTCATCCAGGCCGTGCTGGACGCGTTCGAGGCCGGCGTGGCGCCCAGCCCGCTCAGCCAACGGCTGAGGCGCAGCCTGGAGCGGGAAACCAACCCCCTGCGCGCCGTGGGCATCCTGCGCAGCACCGTGCCGGAAAGCCTGGTGGATGGGTTGCAGGCGTCCCAATCGACGGACATGCCGGCGGTGGAGGTGATTTTGTCGGAGTACGTTGTCAGCGGATAACAGCCGAGTATCATCTCTTTGTCGTTCGTCAACTCCCCGCTCCAATCGGGCGGGATCATCTACAACGGAAAGGGCGCTCCCTTGGAGCGAGATCATGAGCAGCATCACGCCGCGTTATGCCTACGCCGATGAAAGTGGGGATGCAGGATACGATTTCGATGCGAACTCATCGACCTTTTTTGTAATGGGTGTTGTCTTGCCAAGACAACCAGAGCAGTTGGTCGACAGGTTGCTATCGCTACGGCGTGCTCTGCGTCGCCCAGAGACCTTCGAGTTCCATTTTCGGCAAGCGAACGCTCAAACTCGTCAGTTGGCGCTCGAAGTAGTTCGCGCTGAGCCCCTTGATGTATTGGTCGCCGTGATTCACAAGCGATATGCACCGATTGACTTCAGACGGTTGGGTAAGCTCGGCGTCTACAGCCATGCGCTTGCCGGGCTGAGTCTTCGCGCGCCCTTTGCCATGTCACGATGTCGGGTTCATCTGGATGGCAGCGGCAAGCAAAAGCGTTTCCTCCAAAACCTCAAATCGAACGTGCGTTGGGCTTGTCGGGTGGCCGGCCGAGTAGAACAGAGCCCTGCTGACATCCGACTGCTCGACTCGGGGCACTCACTGATCCAATGCGCAGACATAGTGACGGGGGCTGTCGCCGAGTATGTCAATCACGGAGATGAGCGCTGGCTAAACATCCTGCGCCCTAAACTGACAGTGTATTGGGATGAACGCTTCGATGTTCACAAATAAAAAAACTCCTCCAACTAGCCTTTCGGGCAAGCCGCCTACAAGGAGGCGACGATTCGCTGGAAGAGAGAAACGGTAGACCGTTTTGTCAAAGACATTATAGCCCAGATGGATCCACGACGCAAAAACGCTGAACAGCGACCACTGATCTGGATATTGACACCGCCATGAACCAAACCGAAGCCACCCATCTGATCCGCGAGGTCTTCGAGCAGCCCTTCGACGAGGCGCGCTTCACCCGCTTTGTGCGCGAGCTGCTGAACGAGATCGACGAGAACAAGGCGACCCGGCCCAGCGCCGGCCCGTACATCCCCCTCAGCTTTCGTGACCATGTGCAGCAGTACCGCCGCCTGGCCACCTACACCGACCCCGACGGCCAGACGGTGGACATCCTGCTGGTGCAGCTCAAGAAAAGCAGCGGCCTGGAGCGGGCGCGCACGGTGCAGCGCAACTTCGTGGCCAACCACCTCAAGAACCGCGATGGCAAGGAGGCCGCGCTGGTGGCCTATTACTACGGCGAAGACCGGGCCGACTGGCGCTTCTCCCTGGTGCGCATGGACTATCGGCTGCGGGTAGACGCTGACAGCGGCAAGGTCAAGGTGGAGGAGGAGCTGACCCCGGCGCGGCGCTACTCCTTCCTGGTGGGCCAGCACGAGCCTAACCACACCGCGCAGCAGCAGCTTTTCCCCATTCTGGCCGATGACCGGCGCAACCCGACGCTGGCCGACCTGGAGGCCGCCTTCAACATCGAGAGCATCACCAGGGAGTTCTTCAGCCGCTACAAGGAGCTGTTCTTGCAGGTGCGGGAGGAGGTGGAGGAGATCCTGGCCGGCCAGCCGACCGCGCGGGCTGAGTTCCAGCAGAAGGGGATCGACAGCGAGACCTTCGCCAAGAAGCTGCTGGGGCAGATCGTCTTCCTCTACTTCTTGCAGAAGAAGGGCTGGCTGGGCGTGGCCCCGGGTGCGGTCTGGGGCAGCGGGCCGCGCGATTTCCTGCGCCAACTGTTCGACGGCCGCTGGGGCCGCGTCGACAACTTCTTCGACGACGCGCTGGAGCCGCTCTTCTACGAGGCGCTGGCTGTGGAGCGGGCCGACCACCTCTACCCGCGGCTGGGCTGCCGCATCCCCTTCCTCAACGGCGGGCTGTTCGAGCCGGTGGGTGGCTACGACTGGGAGGGCTGCCCCGTGCCGCTGAGCAACGCCACGGTGCAGGCCATCTTTGCCACTTTCGACCTGTACAATTTCACCGTGCGCGAGGATGAGCCGCTGGAGAAGGAAGTGGCTGTGGACCCGGAGATGCTGGGCAAGGTCTTCGAGAACCTGCTGGAGGTGCGGGACCGCAAGTCCAAGGGCGCGTTCTACACCCCGCGTGAGATCGTCCACTACATGTGCCAGGAGGCGTTGATCCACTACCTGGACGCGGCGCTGAACCTGCACGCCGCGCCGCTGCTCGAATCGACGCCGGAGCAGGGGCTGCTGTTCGACGCGCCGCCCCCACGCCAGACCAGCCTGCCCTCAGGCGAGTCGGTCTATAGCCCGCGCGTGCCGCGCGCGGAGATCGAGCGCTTCATCCGCCAGGGCGAGCTGGCCGCGGAGCACGAGGCCGCGCGCGCGGGGGGCGCGGTCAGCTATGCCCGCCG
>JACSRL010000293.1 GCA_014879765.1 Anaerolinea sp.
GCCCATACCCGCGACTACGATCCCGACCGCCCGCGCGCGCTGCGCAAGGTGACAGAGACGATGTGATGGCACTCTTCAGGGGGGGGAGGAGGCGGCGACTTGCCGCAATCGGCGCCATCGGATACAATCCATCGCAGACGCCGGCAGCGCTGATAAAGAAGATACCGAAGCGTTGCTGGCGCCCTCCTGCCGACGTTCAATTCATCGCAAAGGCTTGACAAAGTGAAGACCGTACCGCAAATCACCGCCGTTGAGGCCGCAGCGCTGGTACCCGAGGGCGCGGTGCTGATGGCCGGCGGCTTTGGCATGACCGGCAACCCGGTTCACCTGCTGAACGCCCTGGCCGAACGGGGCACGGGCAACCTGACCTTCATCGGCAACAACGTGGGCGAGCCGGGGCTGGGCGGCGGCCGCCTGCTGCGCAACGGCCAGCTCAAGAAGGCCATCGGCTCTTTTTTTACCTCCAACCCCGAGGCCGTCAAGGCCTATCAGGCCGGGACCATTGAGATTCAACTGATCCCGCAGGGCTCGCTGGCCGAGGCGCTGCGCGCCGGCGGCGCCGGCATTGCCGGCTTCTACACCCCCACCGGCGCCGGCACTGTGGTGGCCGAGAGCACCGAGACGCGCACCTTTGACGGTCAGGACTACATCTTCGTGCCTGGCCTGACCGCAGACGTGGCCTTCGTGCGCGCCTGGCGGGCCGACACGGCCGGCAATCTGGTCTACCGCATGACCGAGCGCAACTTCAACCCGCTGATGGCCACGGCCGCCCGCCTGGTCATCGCCGAGGTGGAAGAGATCGTGCCGGTGGGCGCGCTGGACCCTGACGCCATCCACACCCCCGGCTGTTTTGTGGACTATCTGGTGCAGGCGCACATGTCGCTGGAGGACCTGGGCACCTCAGCCTCGGTGGAGGCCAGCGGCAAGAAGGCCGACGAGAGCCGCATGGCCATGGCCCGCCGCGCGCTGGCCGAGCTGCACCCCGGCGATGTGGTCAACCTGGGCATCGGCATCCCCACCCTGGTGGCCGATCTGATCACGCCGCAACACGGCATCACCCTGCACACCGAGAACGGCATGTTGGGCGTCGGCCCGGCCCCACAGGCCGGCGGCGCGCTGGATTTCCCCGTCAACGCCGGCAAGCAGCCGGTGACTGCCCTGCCCGGCGCGGCCTATTTCGACAGCGCCGACAGCTTCGCCATGATCCGCGGCGGGCATGTGGATGTGGCCATCATGGGCGGTCTGCAGGTGGATGAGCAGGCCAACCTGGCCAACTGGGCAGTGCCGGGCCAGCCGCTGCTGGGCATCGGCGGCGCGATGGATCTGGCCAGCGGCGCGCGGCGGCTGATCATCACCATGACCCACGTGGACAGCAAGGGCCGGCCCAAGATCGTCCCCACCTGCACCCTGCCCCTGACCGCCCAGGCCGCGGTCAGCATGGTCATCACCGACTGGGCCGTGTTCGAGTTCGTGGATGGGCAGTTGACCCTGACCGAGCTGCTGCCCGGCGCGACGCTGGAGCAGGTGCGGGCGGGCACCAGCGCGCGCTTTGTGGAGGCGCTGCGCGCCGGCTGATCCAGGAGGACGCCAGATTCCAACGCCGCCCGCCGGTTTATCAGAGCCCGACGAGACTTCGGACGGTGCCGCACCGGCCGAGTCCTGCGAGCGAAGCTAATTTGCCGTCAGGAACCTGGCATAGCTTC
>JACSRL010000505.1 GCA_014879765.1 Anaerolinea sp.
CAGGCTGGCGTCAGCCCCGACATGAAGAGCGATGACACCCCGGTCACCGCGGCCGACCGCGGCGCGGAGCAGTTGATCCGCGGCCGCATCGAGCAGCGCTATCCCCGCCACGCCATCGTGGGCGAGGAGTTCGGCGTGCAGGAAAGCCAGGGCGCCACCCACCGCTGGCTGATCGACCCCATCGACGGCACCAAGGCCTTTGTGCGCGGCGTGCCGCTCTATGCGGTGCTGCTGGGGCTGGAGATCGAGGGTGTGGTGCAGGTGGGCGCGGCCTATTTCCCCGCGCTGGACGACATGCTCTATGCGGCCACGGGGCGCGGCTGCTGGTGGAACGGCCGGCGGGCCCGGGTTTCTGACGTGGCCAGCCTGGATCGGGCCTACGTGTCGTGCAGCGATGTGGGCAACTTCGCCCGCTATGGCCGGGCCGCCGAATGGCAACGGGTGGCGGAGGCCACCTACCACCGCGCCGGCCTGGGCGACGCCTACGGCTACAGCCTGGTGGCCACCGGCCGCGCTGAGCTCATGCTCGACCCCATCGTCAGCGTCTGGGACTGCGGCCCCTTCCCCCCCATCCTGGCCGAGGCCGGCGGCTATTTCGGCGATTGGCAGGGCAACCGCACCATCTACGCCGGCGAGGGCATGGCCACCAGCAACGCGCTGTTGCCGGCAGTGCTGGCGACGCTGCGCGACCGCTGATTGACTCAAGCTGCCTCCTGTGCTATCATGCAATCCCGTGTTGCACGGGATTTTTCTTTTCCACCCCAGCCGCGGCCAGACAGCCGCGATAACTTCAGCCGCGCCGGCGTCCCCCCTGACGCCGGACGATCTGCGCTCCTCACCTCAGGACACGGCGAGCAATCTCCGTGTCCCTTGTTTTCTTGCGCGCCAGAAACCGGATTTCTTCGGAGAAATCCGGTTTCTGATCGCGTTGCCCGGAGGTTCCCATGACCAAGTACATCTTCATCACCGGCGGCGTCGTCAGTTCCCTGGGCAAGGGGGTGACGGCCGCGGCCATCGGCCGGCTGATCAAGGGCCGCGGCATCTCGGTGTCGATCCAAAAGCTGGACCCCTATCTCAATGTAGACCCCGGCACCATGTCCCCCTACCAGCACGGCGAGGTCTTCGTGACCGAGGACGGCGCTGAGACCGACCTGGACCTGGGCCACTATGAGCGTTTCACCGACGAGAACCTGAGCCGGGCCAACAACGTCACCTCTGGCCAGATCTACGCCGAGGTGCTGCGCAAGGAACGCCGCGGCGACTATCTGGGGGGCACCATCCAGGTCATCCCCCACGTGACCAACGAGATCAAACGGCGCATTGCCCTGGCCGGCCGGGAGAATGAGGCGGAGGTGGTGATCGTCGAGGTGGGCGGCACCGTGGGCGACATCGAGAGCCTGCCTTTCATGGAGGCGATCCGCCAGATGCGCAAGGATGTGGGGCGAGATCATGTGCTCTACATCCACGTGACCTTGCTGCCGCACATCGGCGCCACCGGGGAGCTGAAGACCAAGCCCACCCAGCACAGCGTCTCCGAGCTGCGCGGCATCGGCGTCCAGCCCGACGTCATCGTCTGCCGCTCCGATTTTCCGGTGGAGAAGCCGCTGCGCGACAAGATCGCCCTCTTCTGCGACGTGGAGCCGGAGGCCGTGGTGCCGCTGGAGACCGTCCAGTCGCTCTATGAGGTGCCGTTGATGTTGGAGGAATTCGGCCTGGGCAACTGGCTGACCAGCCGGCTGGGCTATGGCTGGCGCGTGGCCGACCTGAGCGAATGGCGCGGCCTGGTGCAGCGGCAGATGACGCTGCTGGCCGGCGATGAGGCGCTGCCGGCGCTGCGCGTCGCCCTGGTGGGCAAATATGTCGAGCTGCAAGACGCCTACATCAGCGTGCGCGAGGCGCTGATCCATGCCGCGGTGGCCCTGGGGCGCCGGCTGCACATCGAATGGATCAACTCGGAGGAGCTGGAGAGCGGCCGCGGCCTGGAGCGGCTGGCGGCCGTGGATGGCATCGTGGTGCCAGGCGGCTTTGGCTACCGCGGCGTCGAGGGCAAGATCGCGGCCGCCCGTCACGCGCGCGAGCACCAGATCCCCTATCTGGGGCTTTGCCTGGGCATGCAGGTGATGTGCATCGAGTTCGCTCGCCACGTCACCGGCTCCGATCAGCCCAACAGCACCGAATTCGACCCGCACACCAGCTATCCTGTCATCGATCTGATGCCCGATCAGCGCGGCATCGCCGACATGGGGGGCACTATGCGGCTGGGCGCCTATCCCTGCGTGCTGCAAGCCGGCACGCGCGCGGCCGACGCCTATGGCCAGCCGCAGGTCAGCGAGCGCCACCGGCACCGCTTCGAGTTCAACAACAGCTTCCGCGAGCAGCTTGGCCAGGCCGGGCTCACCTTCAGCGGCCTGTCGCCCGATGGCCGGCTGGTGGAGATCGCCGAGCTGCGCGCGCACCCCTGGATGCTGGGCAGCCAGTTCCATCCGGAGTTCAAGAGCCGGCCCAACCGGCCGCATCCGCTCTTCAGCGCCTTTTTGGCGGCTGTGCAGGTTCATGCACAGGCCCGGGGCGTGGTTGTCGCCTGAGCGTCCCCTGTGCTATAATGCGCCGCCGGAGTTTGGCGTGGAGACCCTGGCGGCCGCTGCTTTTTCGCCAGCGGCGCCTCCGAAGTCTCGACGCTAAGGCGGTGTACACGCAGCAGTGAGGAGTAGAAACGATGTCAGGTCACTCAAAATGGTCGACTATCAAGCGTAAGAAGGGCGCGGCCGACGCCAAGCGCGGCGCGCTTTTCACCAAGTTGGCGCGCGAGATCCAGATTGCCGCGCGCGAGGGCGCCGACCCAGAGTATAATTTCAAGCTGCGGCTGGCTGTGGACAAGGCCAAGGCCAGCAGCATGCCCAGGGAAAACATCGAGCGCGCCATCCGGCGCGGCTCTGGCCTGGAATCGGGCGAGGATCTGCTGGAGACGGCCTTCGAGGGCTATGGCCCTGGCGGCGCGGCGTTGTACATCGAGGTGCTGACCGACAACCGCAACCGGGCCGTGGCCGAGATTCGCCATGTGCTCAGCCGCGGCAACGGCGCCATGGGCGAAAGCGGCTCGGTGGCCTGGCAGTTCGAGCCGCGCGGGGCCATCTCGGTGGGGCTGGCCAGGCACAGCCAGGACGAGGTCTTCGAGGCCGCGCTGGATGCCGGCGCCGAGGACGTGGAGTTCAGCGACGGCGTGGCCGAGGTCTACACCGACCCCGGCGACCTGAAGATGGTGCAGGATGCCTTTCGCCTGCGCGGCCTGCCGGTGGAGGGCGCCGAATTGACCATGAAACCCAAGACGCTGCTCAGCCTGGACGACAAGACCACCATCAGCGTCCTCAACCTGATCGAAAACCTGGAGGACCTGGACGACGTCACCAGCGTCTATTCCAACCTGGAGATCAGCGAATCGGTGCTGCGCAGCCTGGAGGAATAGCTTGCGGGTACTGGGCATCGACCCTGGCACGGCCATCACCGGCTATGGATTGGTGGATTTCGACGGCGAGCTGCGCCTGGTACACAGCGGCGCCATCCTCACCCCGTCCGGCTTGGCGCTGCCGCAGCGGCTGCTGCTGATCCATCGCGAGCTGAGCGAGCTGATCCAACGCTATCAGCCTGACGCGGCCGCGGTGGAAGAGCTCTTCTTCAGCAAGAACGTGCGCACCGCCATGAGCGTCGGCCAGGCCCGCGGGGTCATCCTGCTGGCGGCCGCCCAGGCCGGGTTGCCGATCTATCATTACAAGCCCTCTGAGGTCAAGCAGGCCGTGGCCGGCTACGGCGCCGCGGCCAAGCCGCAGATGCAGGAGATGGTGCGGCTCTTGCTGGGACTGGAGACCGTGCTGAGTCCCGACGATGTGGCTGACGCCGTGGCCATTGCCATCTGCCATGCCCACGGCGCCCAGTGGAACCAACTGCTGATCGACGATGGCGCGCCGGGCTGACCGGCCGGCGCCAGCGCGTTGATACTGTTCAGGCGCCGGGCACTTGCGCTTGATCTATGCGAAGTGCCCGGCACCTATGGCTGATTAGTACGTTTTGACAACGATGGAGAATTCCGCATGGCCCAGCCGGCAAAGATCCTGATCGCAGAAGACGAGGCGCCGCTGCGCAATCTGGTGCGCATGTCGTTGGAAGCCATCGGCCATCAAGTCGTTCCAACCAGCGATGGCGCCGAGGCGTTGGCGGTGTTCGCCGCTCAGCCGTTCGACCTGGTGATTCTGGACGTGATGATGCCGCAGGTCGATGGCTTCGACGTTTGCCGGGAAATACGCGCCCGCTCCGATGTGCCCATCATCATGTTGACCGCGCTGGACAGCACCGACGACATGGTGCGGGGCTTCGAGCTGGGCGCCGACGACTACATCGCCAAGCCCTTCTCCTTCAACGAGGTGCAGGCGCGCATCCACGCGATTCTGCGACGCAACCAATGGCTCCAGGAGCGCAGACAGCCGCTGGTGCTGGAAAACGACCGCATCAGGCTGGATGTGACGGCGCAGCAGGTCAAAGTCGCCGGCCAATTGACCCACCTCACCCCTATCGAGTTCAAGCTGTTGTTCACCCTGATGGTCAACGCCGGCAAGGCCATGTCGAAAAGCGATCTTTTCCTCGAGGTGTGGGGCTATGAATTCATCGGCGGCACCAATCTGGTGGAAGTGACCGTGCGCCGTGTGCGCGAGAAGATCGAGATCGACCCTTCGCAGCCGGTCTACCTGCTCACGGTGCGCGGTGCGGGCTATCGGTTCCGCCCCCCTGACGAGCCCGTTGCCGCCGCGGGCGCACGGTCATGATAGCCAGCATCGAAGGGGTCGTGCTCAGCCGCCAGCCCGATTCTCTGGTTCTTGCCCTGGGTGGGCTGGGGGTGCGCGTCTATGCGCCGGCCGATCTCCTGGCCCGGCTGCGGCCGGGCGATGCTGTGTTGCTGCACACCCATCTGCACGTGCGGGAGCAGGAGTTGACCCTCTATGGCTTTGCCGACGAGCAGGAGCTGGCCTTCTTTCAGTTGTTGCTGGGCGTGTCAGGCATCGGCCCCAAGTCGGCGCTCTCGGTGCTCTCCAACATGCCGGTGGACGCGCTGCGGCTGGCCATCGGCCAGGAACAGCCGGGCGTGCTGGCCCGTCTCCCCGGCATCGGCAAAAAGACGGCCGAGAAGATCGTGCTGGAGCTGAAGGACAAGGTGGGGACGCCCGAGGGCGCGCCGCCGGAGCTGGCCGCGCTCAGCGCGGCCGACGCCGAGGTGATCGACGCGCTGACCGCGCTGGGCTACAGCATCGTCGAGGCGCAGCGCGCGGTGCAGGCCCTGCCGCGCGAGGTACACGACGTGGAGGAGCGGCTGCGGCTGGCGCTGGCGGGCTTTGCGAAATAGGCGAATAAACAAGATCGCCTTTTGACAAATCCCCCGCCTTGTGCTAAATTGACCGCTGCTTGCACAACCGTATAGCTGGAGCTCCCATCCAGAGAGGCGGAGGGAACGGCCCTTTGATGCCTCGGCAACCGGATCAGGAGTCAGCGAACAGTAAACCGTGGTCAACAGCATGGCCTGATGATCCATTGACAACTGTTTGCTGAAGACTGTTCACTGATCATGGTGCCAATTCCGTCAGGCGACGCTGCTGCGCCGGCCTGAAAGATGAGAGGCAAGCCCGTTACCGGCGCGCTCCTCGGAGCGTGTTTTTTTTGCACTTTGTCACAGCGCCGATGCCGGGCGCTATGGCGGGTCGCAACCGGGCAAGCACGAATCGACGTAAGCGCCCGGCATCAGAAGTTTGCCAGGAAGGTTGACCATGCGCACGATTTGGTGGCAAGATGGCCAGGTGAAGATGATCGACCAGCGCATCCTGCCCTTGCAGTTTGCGATTGAGTCCTACGATGACTATCGCGCGGTGGCCAGCGCCATCACCGAGATGGTGATTCGCGGCGCGCCGGCCATCGGCGCGGCCGGCGGCTATGCCATGGCCCTGGCGGCCCAGCAAAGCCCTGCCACTGATCGTGATAGCCTGCTGGCCGATTTGGCCGCGGCCAAGGAGGTGCTGGACGCAGCCCGCCCCACGGCCGTCAACCTGACCTGGGCCACGCAGCGCCTGCTGGACCTGGCCGCCCATCTGGTGTTGCCCCACGTGGACGACATCCGCTCGGCCCTGCTGGTCGAGGCGGAGCGCCTGGCGGACCAGGACGTGGCCATCAACCGGCGCATGGGCGCCAACGGCGCGGCCGTGGTGCCGCACGGCGCCAACATTTTGCACCATTGCAACACCGGCTCGCTGGCCACGGTGGACTACGGCACCGCGCTGGGTGTGGTGCGCGCGGCCTGGGAGCAGGGCAACCCGGTGCATGTCTGGGTGGACGAGACCCGGCCGCGACTGCAAGGCGCGCGGCTGACCGCCTGGGAGCTGATGCAAGCCGGCATTCCCATGCACCTGATCGCGGACAACGCAGCCGGCCATCTGATGCGCGCGGGCCGGGTCGATGTGGTGCTCTTCGGCGCCGACCGGGTCGCGGCCAACGGCGACGCGGCCAACAAGATCGGCACCTACAAGCTGGCAGTGCTGGCCAAGGAGAACGGCATCCCCTGCTACTGCGTGGCCCCCACCTCTACTGTCGACCTGAACACCCTCACCGGCGACGACATCCCCATCGAGGAGCGTTCCTGGGAGGAAGTGGCGGTGGTCGACGGCGTGCAGATCGCGCCCGACGGCGTGCCGGTCTACAACCCGGCCTTCGACGTCACCCCGCACCGCTATCTGACCGGCATCGTCACCGAGGAAGGGATCTGCTATCCGCCTTTCGACGTGAGCTTGCGGCGGGCCAAGGAGGCGGCGGAGGCGAGGATACGTAACGAGTAACTCGTAACTCGTAACCCGGATACGTGATTGAGGGACGAGTCTCATCTGGCAGATTCTGAGTTACGAGTTACTCGTTACTCGTCACTTTGACACAGCAGTGATTGATTTTCAGCGAATACTTCGATGGCCCACGATGTGATCATTTGCGGCGATGCACGGCGGATGGATGCGCTGAGCGATGGCAGCGTTCAGTTGGTCGTCACCTCGCCCCCCTACAACGTGGGCAAGGCCTATGCCACCCATAGCGATGATCTGCCGCCGACAAGCGAATGCGGTTATGCACAAGTGTTCTGTTGTGGTAGTATTACTCCGATCGAATGGTTGACATTGATCTCGAAACATGACCGAAAGAGCTGTATCAATGGAGTTATCCGATGACACAAACCAAATCGTTTGGCACCTCTAAACGCGAGAACCATGATGCTTCAACGTTCTATGGTCGGAGTCTCTATTCAGTATTCCCTAGCCGGCCTTTGTCCGAGAGCGGCACGGAGAATGCGATACCTGATCTCAATGGTTGGGTGAACGACATATATTTGGGTTCGTCGGCCGATATGAGTGTGATACCTGATAACAGCATCGGTCTAGCCTTTACGTCACCACCCTATAATGTGGGTAAGGACTACGACGACGATATGGGCTTCAATGAGTATTTGGAACTCATTCGTCAGGTTGGCAAGGAAACATTTCGCGTTCTTAGGCCGGGTGGTAGATTTGTCATCAACATTGCTAATCTAGGTCGCAAACCGTACATTCCGCTTCACTCGTTTTTCTACAGGATCCACGTTGATGAGGTTGGTTTTCTGCCGATGGGCGAGATCATCTGGCAAAAAGGTAGAGGCGCTAGTGGTAGTTGCGCTTGGGGTAGCTGGAAGAGCGCCAAGGCGCCGCGCCTGCGAGACATTCATGAGTATCTGCTTGTCTTTGCCAAACAGAGTTTTTCTCGACCGGATAAGGGCGAGTCAACAATTGAGCGTGATGAGTTTATGGCTGCAACTCTCTCAATTTGGGAGATACCACCTGAGTCTGCAAAAAGAATCGGGCATCCCGCTCCATTTCCCATTGAACTAGCGAGTAGAGTAATCAAACTGTACTCCTATAAAGAGGATGTTATATTGGACCCCTTTGCAGGCTCTGGTACGACATGTGTTGCAGCGAAGCAATTGGGCAGGCCCTATGTCGGATTCGACGTTTCTACCGACTACTGTGACTTGGCAAAAGGACGGTTGAGAGGTACGGCAGAACTTCTTCCACGGACTGAACCTGTGCAACTGCAGATCAATAACAACGGAACGACGAAGAATGCCTAGCTCAAAGACGGAATGCACTGAACTGTCCGTAGGTTTCGGACTTCTTGGGCTTGACCCAGTTAGCGCATCGCGTGAGCAGATCCTTGCATCCTGGGTAAATAGCTTGTCGCCTAGCAAATTATCTGATTACCTTGCAGAATACTCGAGTGATGAAGCCTACTACCGTCGGTTTTTTGACATTGGTGTCAATCTCCGGCGTTCGCATGGAGTCTTCGCACGAGCGGATATCAACTCCGTTCGATGGGAAGGCCCTCACCATCAAGCTCGCAGCGTATCTATGGCGAAGGATCTTGTTGCGGCTAACATACCCATTAGTGTGAAGGCCAACAGCAATGTCGTGTTCAATCATTCCCCTTATGTGTTGTTCACCAGCGTTCCAAGTGGTGTAAGCGCGCCAACCAGGTCCGATAACTGGTTCTGGACGGTCGCTCCACAGTCCTACCAGGAACTCTACGCATGGATACGATTTAAGACTGGTGAAAACCTGCCTGCAGAGGTAGAGGATTATCATCGAACGGTCAAAGGCAGTAGAAGAAAACAGTTGAGCCGTTTGGTGAACCAACTCGATGAGGCGCAACGGCTTCAGTTTGACGCTCTCTATTTGAAGCTTTGTCGTGATGTAGCAAAGGGATCGGCTGACAGGTTTAATACTGCGATCCAAGCATCTTTCTCTGGCCCAATTAGAAACGCAGTAGCCGAAGAGATTGTCAAGACTCTCTTTCGGCTCGGCGATAGTGAATACGTTCTATGTGGTCTCGATAATAACAACGGTTTTGGCGTAGATGTGCCTGATATCACCTCTTGGAAACGTCAGTGGATGTTGCGATCCGTTGTAGCGATACCCGACTTATCTAGAGGGCAGAGCGTCGTAGACATTAACCTTGTTATCGAGAATAGACAAACGCGTCAGCAGCATAACATCGCTTTTGAAGTACAGATTCGTTGGGCGCATGGCAAGTTCTCAGGGAATCCTGAGGCAAAAGTGTACAAGAGATTTCCGTGGATATCGATTCCTTTCTTCCATCGTGTTTACGGTGAATAGATTGTGACCAGACATCAGATGATCAAACTTAGCTTTCCTGCGAGTAACGTATGCAACCTTTGTTTTTCCTTTCGCCGGATTTGCAGAACATCAGGTACTAAACACTCATGACCATCATCGTTACCGGCTCCGTAGCCTTCGACTATCTGACGACCTTTCCCGGCCGCTTTCAGGAGCAGATTCTGCCTGAGCATCTGAACAAGCTGAGCGTCAGCTTTCTGGTGGACAGCAAGCAGAGCTTCCGCGGCGGCACCGGCCCGAACATCGCCTACAGCCTGGCGCTGCTGGGCAATCGGCCCAAGCTCTTCGCCGCGGCCGGCAAGGATTTCGCTGAGTTTCAGCAGTGGCTGGAGGCCCAGGGGGTGGACACCTCGACCATGGGCATCTTCCCCGACGAGTTCACCGCCACCTTCAGCGTCATCACCGACCTGGACCACAACCAGATCGCCAGCTTCCACACCGGCGCCATGGCCCGGGCCAGGGAACTGTCGCTGCGCCAACTGGCTGGCGAGTCTATCGACCTGGTGATCATCTCGCCCAACGATCCGGCGGCCATGCGCAAATACGCCCAGGAGTGCCGTGAGCTGGGCATCGCCTTCGTCTATGACCCCAGCCAGCAGTTGGCGCGCATCGATGGGCCGACGTTGGTGGAGTCCATGGCCGGCGCGCGCGCGCTGACGGTCAACGAATACGAATACGAGATGGTGCGCCAGAAGAGCGGGCTGGACGATGCCGGCCTGTTGGCGCTGGTGGACGTCATCGTCGTCACCCTGGGCGCGCGCGGCTCCAAGGTCATCGGCCAGGGCTTCGATCTGTTCATCCCCGCCGCCGACGCCAGCCGCGTGGCTGAGCCGACCGGCGTCGGCGACGCCTACCGGGCCGGCCTGCTGACCGGCATGGTGCATGGCTTTCCCTGGGATGTGAGCTGCCGCCTGGCCAGCCTGGCCGCCACCTACGTCATCGAGCAGCAGGGCACCATGAGCCACCACTATGATCTGCCCGCCTTCGTCACCCGCTATCGCCAGACCTTCGGCGACACCCCGGAGCTGAATGGCTTGCTTGGGCAGAGAGGTGCTTGAGGAACGGGGAATCGGTGAGAGGCGTAATTCGTAACGAGTAACGAGTAACTCGTAACCCGGAAACATCTTCCGCAAGCCGACCTCCGGTCACGCATCACTCGTCACGCATCACTCACCCGTAACCCGGAAACGCCTCCC
>JACSRL010000507.1 GCA_014879765.1 Anaerolinea sp.
CGCCGATTGCAATCGGCGGCGGCACAGCAAAGCATGGCTGAAGCAAGCTGGCGGAGGATCACGTTGGCATCCGGCCGCTCAAGCCAATCCTCAAGCCGCCGCGCACGCCCGTGGAACGGCAAGTCGCAACTTCATATACATAACAGTTCTAGTGTGTACATGGATTATGGCGTCTTCTTTGCAACAAACCGGCCTCCCCCGCGCAAGCTGTGTATGCCCCAACACGGCCGCGGCGGATCACAGCCATCTGCATGGCTCGGCCGCGACTCCGCTGACCGCCATGCAGCGCCGCCGACCTGGCGGCTTGCGCCGGATTCTTTGATCTGCGACAGGTGATCCAGTCTGTGATTGTCACGACGGAGCAGCGCGCCCACAGATCGGCATTTCCTCTTCAAGGCGCCAATATAACGAGATTTGATAATCTGTTATGTAAATTTCCGATAGATTGGTTTGCGCGTTTCAATGATGGCGGTTGCCCGCTCCAGTTGTTGCTGATCTATCGTTAGCGTCTCTGCTCTTCCACCAGTTCTACGCCGCTGTTTGGAGACACCCAAGCGGCCGCAACCTCTTGCGCCAGCAACCGCATCTCCTCAATCTCCTCCTCGATGCTGGCCATGCGATACATGCCCACATCTTCTGCCTGCCAAGGCCGTATCACCGCGACCGGCTCCCCGCGCATGGTCACCACATACTCGACCGCTTCCTCGCGCACTGCCTGCACGATGCGCGACGTGTTGTTCTTGAGATCTCGGATCCCGATGGTTTCGGCCATTTCGTTATCTCCCGGATGTGGCTACGACGTAGCCACATCTTAGCACCGCTTTGCCGGGGCCGCAAATATCGTGACAGCGGACGTCACTGCGCGGCAGTTGCATAGGGCCGCATCCGTCCCGCCAGCTCCTCCGGCAGCATCCCCTTGATGCGCACCCCGTCCCCCGTGTGCTCCTCCTGCTCGATCAGCCCGTGCACATGCCACAGGTTCACCAGCTCGCCCGCGCTGTACGGGATCAGCGCCTCTAGCGGCGTCAGATCGCGGTTCAGCCGCGTCTCCAGCAGCTCTAGCAGTTCCGTCAGCCCCTGCCCTGTGCCGGCCGAGATGCCCAGCGCATCGTCGAAGTCGCGTCCCAGCAGATCCACCACCTCCCCCGGATCGGGCAGCAGGTCGATCTTGTTCAGCGCGGTGATGATGGGCTTGTCCACCACCCCCAGCTCCCGCAGCACGTCGCCCACAGCATCGGCCTGTTCGGCCGCGTTGCTGTGTGTTATGTCAACGACGTGTAATAACAGATCGGACTCGGCGATCTCCTCCAGAGTGGCGCGGAAGGCGGCCACCAGCGCGGTGGGCAGCTTCTGGATAAAGCCCACGGTGTCGGTGATCAGCGCCTCGCGGCCGCCGGGCAGGCGCACCCGCCGCGTGGTGGGATCCAGCGTGGCAAAGAGCATGTCGGCCTCCAACACCCCTGCCTCCCCACCCTCCGGCGCGGCCAGCCGCGTCAGCGCGTTGAGCAGGGTGCTCTTGCCGGCGTTGGTGTAGCCCACCAGCGAGATGGTGCTCAGCGCCGCGCCCCGCCGCTTCTGGCGATAGCGCTGCCGGTGAGCCCGCACCTCCTCCAGCTCCCGCTTGAGATGGGCGATGCGCCGGCTGATCTCGCGGCGGTCCACCTCAAGCTGGGTCTCGCCGGGGCCGCGCAGGCCCACGCCGCCGGTGCCACTGGCGGCCGCGCCGCCGCCCGCCTGGCGCGCCAGGTGCGTCCAGGCGCGCGTCAGCCGCGGCAGGCGGTATTCGTACTGCGCCAGCTCCACCTGCAAGGCGCCCTCGCGGGTGTGCGCATGCTTGGCGAAGATGTCCAGGATCAGCGCGGTGCGGTCCAGCACCTTGATCTCGTCGTTCTTGATCGCCTTTTCGATCTCGCGCTGCTGCCGGGGGCTCAGCTCCTCGTCGAAGAGGATGGCCGACGCCCCCAGCTCGGCGCGCAGTTCGACGATCTCGGCCAGCTTGCCGCTGCCGATCAGCGTGGCCGGGTTGGGATCGCTGATGCGCTGATAGGTCTGGCCGACGACGCGCATGCCGGCCGTGTCGGCCAGTTGCGCCAGCTCAGCCAGCGAATCGTCCACGCTGAAGCGGCCAGGCTGGCCGCGCAGCTCCACGCCCACCAGCAGGGCGCTCTCTTGCGGTTGGTCAGGGTAGAAATAGCGGTCTATGGTCAAAGTCTCACAATGCCAGCGCGGTCAGCCGCGCCATGGCCTCCTCGATCTTGGCGGTTTCGGTGCCCAGGCTGATGCGCACATAGCCCACGCCGCTGGGGCCATAGGCGTCGCCCGCGGTGAAACCGACGCCGGTCTCCAGCAGCACCTTGTCGGCGAACTCCAGCGAGCCGTAGCCGGCCGGCGGCAGCGCCCAGATGTACAGGCCAGCCTGCGGCGTCTCAGCCACCATGCCGATGCTGCGCACCGCCTCCAGCACCAGGTCACGGCGCCGGCGATATTCTTCGTTGCGCGCGACCATCCACGAAGGATCGCTGTTCAGCGCGACCGTGGCCGCGTCCTGGATGGGGCGGAAGATGCCGCTGTCCACGTTGCTCTTGATCTGCAACAGCGCCTTGACTGCTGTGGCGTTGCCCACGGCCATGCCCACCCGCCAGCCGGCCAGATGGTGGCTCTTGCTCAGCGAGTTGAACTCCAGCGTCACCTCCTTGGCCCCCGGCACGCTCAGCACGCTGGGCGCCTCGTAGCCGTCGAAGGTCACATCGGCGTAGGGCAGGTCGGAGCAGAGCAGGATCTCATGGCGACGGCAGAATTCCACCGCGTCGCGGTAGAAGCTGAGCGGCGCCACTGCGCCGGTGGGGTTGTTGGGATAGGAGACCCACATCAGCCGCGCCCGCCCGGCCACCTCGGCCGGGATCGCCTCCAGGTCGGGCAGCCAGCCCAGCCGCGCCTCCAGCGGGGTGAAGTAGACGTCGGCGCCGGCCATCTTGGCCCCCATCTGATAGGTGGGATAGCCAGGGTCGGGCACGATGGCCAGATCGCCGGGGTCCAGCCAGGCCAGCGCGATGTTGGCCAGCCCCTCTTTGGAGCCCAGCAGCGGCAGCGTCTCGCTGACCGGATCCAGCGCCACGCCGAAGCGGCGCTGGTAGTAGTCGGCGATGGCCTGCTTCAGCTCCGGCGTGCCGCCGTAGCCCGCATAGCCATGCTTCTTGGGGTTGCGACTCTGCTGGTCCAGCTCGTCGATGATAAAGGCCGGCGGCGGCGCGTCCGGCTCGCCGATGTCCATGCGGATGATATCCAGGCCCTCGGCCGCCAGCTTGCGCAGCCGCGCGCCCTGGGCCGCAAAGACGTACATCGGAACCGTATCCAGTCGTTTAGCAGGATGCATAATAGGTACTACTCCATTCATCGTTTGATCTGTGACATGACGCGCTGGCCAATCCTCAACTGCGTCGCTCTACGTCGCTCTGGCCGGTCTCCGACCGAGCCAGCCCGAGCCGACCATCACATCGCACCGAGCCAGCCTACGGCCCGCGACTCTCCAAGAACGCCTGCAGCACCCGTCCCACCCGCGCCAGGCCCTGTGGGTCGATCTGCTCCGGCGTATCTTGCAGCGTGCGATAGGCCCGGTAGTTGCTGCCGGCGATGACAGCCGTGGGCAGGCCGGCCGCCTGCAACGCCGTCTGCCCCAGCTCCAGGCCCGCGCCCTGCTCCGGCGCAAACCAGCCGCCGTAGCCCAGTTGCTCGGCCAGGTTCCAGAGCTGCCGGCTCAGCGCCGGGTCAGCCGCGGGGTCGATGCTGAACTGCTGCGCCACGCCGCCCAGCAGGTCCAGCAGCAGCGCGTCCGGCGGCCGGCTGGCCCGGTCAGTCTGGTCGATAAAGGCCCGCACGCCGGCCGCGCTGGGCGCGCCGGCGGCATCGTACTGGCCATCGAAGAAAACCAGCCAGACCTGGCCGGGCAGGCTCTCCAGATCCAGCGTGCGCGCCAGCTCCAGCAGCACCGCCACGCCGCTGGCGCCGTCGTTGGCCCCCGGCGCTGGCAGCGCGCGGCTGGCCTCGTTGGGGTCGCGGTCAGCCAGCGGGCTGGCATCGTAGTGGACGCCCACCAGGGCGATGGGCGGGCCCGAGCCGGCCCGCGCCACGATGTTGCGCCGGGAGACGCCCGCCAGGTCGAAGGACTGCGTCTCCACCTGCCAGCCGCTGGCGTGCAGCTCCTGCTCGATGCGCTCGGCCGTCACAGCCAGCGCGTCGCTGCCGGCCGTGCGTGGCCCCAGCGCAGCCAGGAAGCTGACGATGCCCGCCGCACGCTGGGAGTCGAAGCGGGCCGACGCGCCCGCCGCCGGCATCTCCGCCTGCGTCGGCGTCGGCTCTGGGCGCACCACCTGCCAGATCTCGCGGCCGGCGCTGATTAGCCAGAGGCCGGCTGCAGCCAGCACCAGCAGCAGCGCCAGCTCCAGCCAGTTTCTCCGCAGCCAGCGGCCTACGGCAACACGCTTAGCGCCTGTCACACGCGCACGTTTCCCTTCACGCCTCACGTTTCACGTTTCACTTTTCACGCTCAGAGCGGTTGCGGAACAGCAGCTTGATCGGCGTGCCCTCGAAGGGAAAGGCGCGACGGATCTGGTTCTCCAGATAGCGGCGGTAGCTGAAGTGTACCAGCTCCACATCGTTGACGAAGAACATGAAGGTGGGCGGCTGAATCTCCACCTGGCTGGCGTAGTAGATGCGCAACAGCTTGCCGGTCTTGCCCGGCGCGCGGTGTTTGACGGCCGCGTCCTGCACCAGCTTGTTGAGCGCCGCGGTGGGAATGCGCATGCTGCGTTGGCTCTGCACATGGCGCGCCAGCGGGATCACCTTCTGCACCCGCTGCCGCGTCAGCGCCGAGATGAAGATCATGGGCACGTAGTCGATGAACTTCAGGCCGGTCTGCAGGCTGCGGGTGTACTCGTTCATGGTGTTGGAGTCCTTCTCCACCAGGTCCCACTTGTTGACCACCAGGATGATGCCCTTCCACTCGTCCAGCGCATAGCTCGCCACGTGCGCGTCCTGCGCGGTCAGGCCCTGGGCCGCGTCGATCACCAGCGCCACCACGTCGGCCCGCTGCACCGCCCGCAGCGCGCGCATCACGCTGTACTTTTCCACTCCCTGCTCGATGCGGCCGCGGCGGCGGATGCCGGCCGTGTCGATCAGCACCACCGGCTCCCCTTCCCAGCTCAGCCGCATGTCGATGGCATCACGTGTGGTGCCGGGGATGTCGCTGACGATGGTGCGCTCCTGGCCCAGCAGCGCGTTGAGCAGGGAGGATTTGCCCACATTGGGCCGGCCGATGATCGCGATCTTGAGCGCGTCGTCATCCTCTTCCTCCTCACGGATGGGGAAGTTCTTCACGATCTCGTCCAACAGGTCGCCCACGCCCAGTCCGTGCAGCGCCGAGATGACCACCGGATCGCCCAGGCCCAGCTCGTAGAACTCCACCGCGGCCAGGCCGCGCGTCAGGTTGTCAGCCTTGTTGACAGCCAGCACCACCGGCTTCTGGCTGCGCCGCAGCACGTCGGCCACGTCCTGGTCGCCGCCGGTGACGCCCTCTTTCACGTCCACCAGGAAGACCACCACGTCAGCCTCGTCGATGGCGATTTGCGCCTGCTCGCGGATCTCGCGGCGGAAGCTGGCCGAGCTGACGCTCAGCGGCTCGCCGCCTCGTCGGGCGTCCGCGCCGGAGGGGTCTCCCGCCACCAGCTCGATGCCGCCGGTATCGACCAGGGTGAAGGGCGCGCCGGTCCAGTCGGAATCGGCATAGAGCCGGTCACGGGTCGTGCCGGGCAGATCCTCGACGATGGCGATGCGCTCGCCCGCGATGCGGTTGAACAGGGTTGATTTGCCCACATTGGGCCGCCCTACCAGGGCTACAATCGGTTTTGTCATAGTGTGTCACTACTCGTCCGCAGGCGCTCGCGCCGGTTTGCCGCGCCCGCCGGTCGATTCGCATAGCGTTTTGTTCTGTTTCAGTCAGAATGATTTTTCCAGGGGCATAGTTTTTTTGACTACGCGAAAATTACGCGGTGACGGCGAAATTCCCGGCTTTGGCCGCTTTCATCCGGCACGCACCGGGCTGGACAGCGTGCCGATGCCGCTGATCGAGACCACCATCTGGTCCCCCGCCCGCAGCGGCGACACCCCCGACGGCGTGCCGGTCATCAGCACGTCCCCCGGCTCCAGGGTCATCACCGCGCTGACGTAGACCAACAGCTCGGCCACGCCAAAGACCATGTCGGCCGTGCTGCCCGACTGGCGCACCTCGTCGTTGACCAGACACTGCACCTGCTGCCCACGCCAGTCCAGCCCGGTCTCGATCCAGGGGCCCAGCGGACAGAAGGTGTCGAAGCCCTTGGCCCGGCTCCACTGGCCGTCGCGCCGCTGCAGGTCGCGCGCGGTCACGTCGTTGCCGCAGGTGTAGCCCAGCACCGCCTCCAGCGCGTTGTCCAGCGTCAAACCGCGGGCCCGCCGGCCGATCACAGCCACCAGCTCGGCCTCGTGCTCCACCTTCTGGCTGAGCGAGGGCAGCAGCACCGCCTCGCCTGGCCCCACCACCGCGCTGGGCGGCTTGAGGAAGATCAGCGGCTCGCTGGGCACGTCCACGCCATGCTCGGCCGCGTGCTCCACATAGTTGCGGCCGATGCAGATCATCTTGCTGGGCTGGCAAGGGGCCAGCAGCCGCACTGAAGCCAGCGGCGCGGGCCGGCCCGCGGCCGTCAAGGCGTCCAGCGGCCGGTCGAAGGGGGATCCGTGCAGCGGCTGGAAGTGCTCATCGGCCACCAGGCCATAATAAACGTCGCCGTCGGGCAACAAAGCTCGTGCAATGCGCATCAGAAAAGCCTCACGTCGTTGATATCGTCAAATGCCAGCCGTCGCGCGCCATAGCCCTTGCCGCAGGCGCAGTTGCCAGGCGCAGTCGGGGCAGCTCACGGTCGCCTCACCGGCCGCCGGCGCCGGGTTGCCGCCGCAGCAGGGACAGCGCAACAGGTCGATCCACTCGGCCGCGGCCCTGGCGGCCGGCTGGCCCGGCTTGAGCGCGAAGAGCAGGTCGTAGTCCATCTGCCAGGGCATGATCTCGACCCCGGTCACACCCAGCGTTCGCAGCCGCGCGGCCAGGTCTTCCCGGCGCCAGGTGCGCCCCGGCAGGAGCCGCGCATCGGGGCCGATCCGGTTGGTCAGCACCAGCAGGCCGCCCGGCTGGGTCACCCGCACCGCCTCGGCCAGCGTCGCGTCGGGCGCCGGCATGAACTCCAGCGCCTCGAGGCAGGTGGTGACGGCAAACTGGCCATCGGCGAAGGGCAGACGGCCGGCGTCGTGGGCCAGCAGGATCACCTGGTCAGCCTGGTCGGCCTGGGCGGCCAGTTTGCACTGCGCCTCGGCCAGCATCGCCTCGGCCCGGTCCAGCGCCACCGTGCGACAGGCGCCGGGCGCCGCGGCCTGCACCGCCAACGGCAGCCGCCCGGTGCCGCTGGCCACGTCCAATAGCCACGGCGGGCCATCGGCCGCAGGCGGGTGTCCGGCCAGGAAACGGGCGATGGGCCGGCCCAAAAAGAAGGCTTCGTCGGCGGCGTCGAACTGCTTGATGGCGTCGTAGCGCCGCGCACAGCGGTTGTAGAGGGCCGTCACGGCGCGCGGGCCGAGATAAACGCCCTCGGTCAGGATGATCAGCCAGTAGAGCAGCGCGGCGACGGCAACCGCCGCCGCGGCCAGCGCCAGCAGCCCCAGCCAGGCAGGCATCAGCCGATCCCGAAGCCCAGGGCCGCGGCCGAGACCAGGATGGCGGCCAGCGCCCAGGGCTGAACTGCGGCCGGCGGCGGGCCATCGGCTCGGGCCAGGATCAGCAGCGGCGCGGCGGCCAACAGCCCCACCACGCCGCCGGCCAGCAGAAGGCCGCTGCCCAGCAGCGTCACCGTCACCAGGCCCAAGCCCGCGGCGGCCATCAGCAGCCGCGCCAGGCCGCGGCCCGAGGGGGGCTGGGCGTCGGGGGCCAGGGCGCGCGCCAGCAGGGTGTAGCCCAGGGCCAGCGCCAGCAGCCAGCCGCTCTGCGGCGCCGGGGGCCATTGACCGGCCAGGCCCACCGCCACGCCCAAGGCCATGGGCAGGGCAGCAAAGACCAGCGCGTAGAGCCACCCCACCAGGCTGGTCAGGCCCGCCTGACGGGCCGCCATGCCCAGCAACGCCAACAGGATGACCGCGCCGGTCAGCACAACGGCCAGCGGGCTGATGGCCAGGGCCAGCAGCAGCGCCAGTCCTGCCAGCGGCGCGCCGGCCCGGGTGATGGCGGCCGCGGCGCCCGGCTCTTGCCAGCCCAGCAGGCGGCCGGCCGGGCTGGAGGGCTGGATGTAGGGCAGGGCCGGGCGGCGGGCGGCGCTGTGCAGCGGCCAGTCCTGCGCCGGGACCAACTGCCACCAGAGCGCGCCCCAAAAGGCCTCGGCCAACGCCAGCGCCAGGGCCATGGCCAGCCAGGGCCGCTGGTCGAGCTGGGGACCCGCGGCCGCGAGCAGCCCGGCCAGCGTCAGCCAGCCGCCGCTGGGCCGCCAGGGGGAGCCAGCCAGCCAAAGGCGCAGGGAAACCAGGGGGCCGCTATCGGAGGGGTGGCGCGCGGTGGAGACCGCGCGCAAAGGTTGATGGGTGCTCACAGCAGCGGCGATTATACCATAGCCCCCCTGAGTCTGACCAAAGACGAAAGACAACTCAAGGACGGTCGAAAGAAAAGGACGGCCAGTCCTTCGGAGGACTGGCCGTCCTGGGCCTTACATCGGCTGCGGCGGCTGTGGCGGATCCTCTATCGTCGCGAGGCCGCGCTCGTCAGGCGGCGTCTCCCCGCTGACGGCGGGAACCAACGGATAGGGGCGGGTGCCGAAGCGGGTCAGCACCAGCGCGCCCAGGCCCAGGCTGGCGATCAGCAGGCCAAAGATGAACTCGGTGCAGGGAATGATCCCCACCAGGAAGTAGACGATGGCCAGCAACAGCGTGCCTGCGACGGCCTCCAACGCCACGGTGGGGCTCTGCAGCTTGAGCATGCTGAGCAGGCTGCGGCCCACCAGCCAGCCGGCCACCACCCAGGAGAGCAAGACGGCCACCAGCAGCGCCAGCGCCAGCGCGATGGCTACCGGCAACAGACAGAAGGTGATGGCCAGCACCCCGACCAGGCCCAGGCCCACGACCCAGCTCAGCAGCCCCACCAGCATCACCAGCGCCGGCTGCCGCGTGACGGTCGCGCCCAACTGCTGGATGCCTCGCGGCCAGAGCAGGGCCACGATCAGCGCCAGCGCGGCCAGCGCCAGGATCATGACGCCGGCCCGAACCGCGCGCCAGAGCATGGCCAGCAGCCACTGGCCCGGCGTCTGTTGCTGCATGAAGCCCCGCTCAGGTGCGAAGCCGCCGATGCCTGGCGCGCGCCAGGAGAAGGGCAGGGAGAAGCCGTCGGCTTCACCCCCTTCACGCGTTTCGCCCTTCACCACCACGCCGGGGCTGCGCTGCACCGAGCCGCCGAACGACACCAGGTCGCCGGCGACATAGGCGGTGGGCTGCAGGGTAACCGCGCCGCCGAAGAGGGCGATGTCGCCGTTGATCCGGCCGGCGACGGTCAACATGCCGCCGGTCACCATGACATCGCCGTTGACGGCCGCGCCCTCCTGGATCACGGCCTGGCCGCCGATGACGCCCAGGTCGCCGTCAAGCTGCTGGCCGGTGGCCAGGGTGTAAGAGCCGCCGATCACCAGCTTGCCCGGTTCGTCGCGCTGCGCCGCGACCGGCGCGGCCAGCATGGCCAACAGGGCGATGACGAAGATCAGTGCTAGGCTGAAGCGGTGTCGAGACATGGTGCGCCTCCTGAAGATGCAGTTCTCGCTCAATCCACCGGCTGGCTTCAACGGGCCCGGGCGCCGTAGAACACCAGCCGGATCCAGATGACGCCGGCCATGACCAGCGCCAGGGCGACTCCCATCATCACCAGCGGGTTGGGCAGCAGCGCGGCCAGGGCATCGCGCACCGCGGTGAGATTCTGCCAGACCAGGGCGATCAACTGGCCGCCGAAGCCCAGGGTCTCGACCACCCGCGGCCACAGGCCGGGCGCGTTGGACATCAACAGCGTGGTCGTCAGCGTCATGCTCAGCAGAAGCAGGGTCAGCACCGCCAGGGTGCCGCCCACCAGGATGCCGGCCGCCAGCAGCCGCTCATGGCGCCGCTCCCGGCGCTGCATGGCCGAGTCCAGACGCAGGGCGAAGCCCAGCGAGGGAGCGGCGAAGGGTTCCACGGTCAGGACATGAGCGATGCGCTGCCATCTGCCCCAGGTCTGCTGGCAGGCCGGGCAGGCGGCGAGATGCTGGTCGAGGCGCTGCTGCTCCCCGGCGCTCAACAGACCATCCAGCGCCAGCGACATCAGG
>JACSRL010000023.1 GCA_014879765.1 Anaerolinea sp.
CCTTCAGGACATTGCCGCCACTTGGTATCTCGTTAGCGACCAGACCCAAAGATGTGGGTAATAGTTAGGACAATTGACAATTGACAATTGACAATTGACAATTGACAATTGACAATTGACAATTGACAATTGTTAACGCTTCGTGAACTTCGCGCACCTTCGTGTTTTCGTGCTCCAGACCGCCATACTCATTCCATGCATCCGCTCCGCCGCCAAGTGATCACTTGGGCGGTTTCTTGAACAGCTTGTGCAGCAGGTCGTTGAACCAGTTGGATCCCGGCGTCGGCTCCGGCTGCGGCTTAGGGGGCGTCGGCGTCGGCTGCGGTTTGGGCGGCGTCGGTGTCGGCTGCGGCTGTGGCTGGACCGGCTTAGGCGCGGCCGCGGTGTAGGCCGAGCGGCTGTACTTGCTGATGAACTCATAGGGCAGGCGGCCATAGCCGGCGGCCAGTACACTCTTGCCGGCCCAGCTCTCTCCCCAACTGTTGCGGATCATAAAATAGCCGCCGCCGGGCACCGTGGCATCATCCTGGTAGCCGACGATGGCCATGGCGTGGCCGCCGATGGATGCCTCATTGGTCAGCGGCATGCGCAGGTCGCCGGTGGACTTGGCCGGCTCGGTCAGCCAGTAGCGGTAGACCGGCACGGCAAAGGCCACCGGCCGGCCGGCCGCCAGCGTCTCCTTCATGTTGCTCACCCAGCGGGCCTGCAGCAAGTCGCCCTGGGTGATCTTGTAGGCCACGGCGGCCTCGGCCGCGCCCGCGGGCGCCGGGCCCTGCCCTTCGTTGCCCGCGATCTTGTCAGGGTTGTAGGGCCAGACCGTCTCGGCGCAGATCCCCTCCGCCTGCAACACCTCCATGCCCACCTTGATCCAGGTGCCCTCGCCCGGCCAGTTGTCGCGCGCCTTGCAGGCCCAGTAGAGGAACTGCTCCGACAGGTTGGCGGTCGTGCTGGCGTCTGGCCCCAGCAGATATTCCCGCACGGCCGCGCAGGCATGGGCGACACAGGTGCCGCGGCTTTTCTGGTCGCGCACCGGCGGCATCAGGTCGATCAGGTTGACCAGGGTGGGCAGCACGCCGCGGCCTGGTAGGGGCGGGGTTACCCCGCCCCTACCAGGCCGCGGCGCCTCAGAAGGGTCCAGCCCCGGCTCGTCGTCCAGCGCGCCCAGGCCGGGGAACTCCACCGGCCCCACCGCACGCATGGTCACCTCAGGGCTGACCAGATCGGCCAGCGCGCGCACGTTTTCTTCGCTGATCCCCAGGAATTCGGCCAGCCCCAGCGCGCCGTCGCCGTCGGCCGCGCTGTGGAACTCGTCGGCGGTGGTGATCCACAGCCCGGCCAGCCGGTCGGCCAGGTCCATGGGAAAACCGGTGATATCAGTCAGTGGGACGCCTTGCTTGTCTGCCATTGTCGTTGTGCCTGCCTTTCACACATCAGTTCAGGGCTGCCGGTCCAGCGCGCTGGGCCGGCTTCTCAGGGTGGACATCGGGATCTACCGTTGCGGCAGTCGCCGCTCCCGGCGATTTTCCGAGCCAAAGACTCACGTCTATCACTGCTAAACGTAATTCCCGCATGGTTTCCATCCCCACAGATGCAGACACCCTCGTCACGTCAGTCACATCTTGCGTAACCCGTAACTCGTTTACACTGAGTCGCGGATTGGTGTAAGAATATCGTAGGCGGGCATGGGCCAG
>JACSRL010000022.1 GCA_014879765.1 Anaerolinea sp.
ATTCACCGGACAACCATTGCTACAACCGTCAGAACGATCTGACACATCTCTGAACAAAGGAGTTCGAACATGCCTAAGTATGTAGGTGCAGTCGACCAGGGCACCACCAGCACCCGCTTCATGATCTTCGACCACGAGGGCGGCGTGGTGAGCGTTCACCAGCTCGAACACGAGCAGATCTATCCCCAGGCCGGTTGGGTTGAGCACAACGCCATGGAAGTGCTGGCCCGCACCAACGAGGTGATGGACGGGGCCCTGAAGAAGGCCGGCCTCACCGCTGGCGACCTGGCCGCGATCGGCGTCACCAACCAGCGCGAGACCACCGTGGTCTGGAACAAGAACACGGGCAAGCCCTACTTCAACGCCATCGTCTGGCAGGATACCCGCACCGACAAGATCTGCAACGAGTTGGCCAAGAACGGCGGCCAGGATCGCTTCCGCGCCAAGGTGGGCCTCCCGCTGGCCACCTATTTCTCCGGCCCCAAGATCAAGTGGATCCTGGAGAACGTCGAGGGCGTCCGCTCGGCGGCCGAGCGCGGCGACGCCATCTTCGGCAACATGGACACCTGGGTGATCTGGAACATCACCGGCGGCGTCAAGGGCGGCGCGCATGTGACCGACGTCTCCAACGCCAGCCGCACCATGCTGATGAACCTGGAGACCCTGGACTGGGACGATGAGATCCTGGGCATCATGGGCATCCCCAGGCAGATGCTGCCGGAGATCCGCCCCTCCAGCGATCCCAAGATCTACGGCACCTGGCACGGCGTGCCGGTCTGCGGCGACCTGGGCGACCAGCAGGCAGCTCTGGTGGGCCAGACCTGCTACGGCGCCGGCGAGGCCAAGAACACCTATGGCACCGGCTGCTTCATGCTGATCAACACCGGCACCGAGATCGTGCCCAGCAAGAGCGGCCTGCTGACCACGTTGGGCTACAAGATGGGCGACGCGCCGGCGGTCTACTGCCTGGAGGGCTCCATCGCCATCACCGGCGCGCTGGTGCAGTGGCTGCGCGACAACATGGACTTCTTCGATTTCTCCAAGCACATCGAGGACTATGCCAAGCAGGTGCCGGACAGCGGCGGCATCTACTTCGTGCCGGCTTTCTCTGGCCTCTTTGCCCCCTACTGGCAGTCCGATGCGCGCGGTGTGATCGTCGGCCTGACCCGCTTCATCAACAAGTACCACATGTGCCGCGCCGCGCTGGAGGCCACCGCCTACCAGACCCGCGAGGTGCTGGATGCCATGGAGAAGGACTCCGGCGTCAAGCTGACCGCGCTCAAGGTCGACGGCGGCATGGTCTACAACGACACCCTGATGCAGTTCCAGTCCGACATCCTGGGCGTGCCGGTGGTGCGCCCGGTGGTGGCCGAGACCACGGCGCTGGGCGCGGCCTACGCCGCCGGCCTGGCCGTGGGCTACTGGGACAACCTGGAGGATCTGCGCCAGAACTGGCAGATCGACAAGACCTACGAGCCGAAGATGGACGATGCCACCCGCGCTAAGCTCTACAAGGGCTGGCTCAAGGCCGTCCAGCGTTCGATGAGCTGGGTCGAGGACTGAGCCTCACATAGCGCGTAGGGGCGGGGTACCCCCGCCCCTACCACGCCTGATCGCCAGGCGTCCCGCCGGGTCAGCGTCGATTCGCCGCTCAGGCCGGGCGGGACGCCCTGGAGAT
>JACSRL010000399.1 GCA_014879765.1 Anaerolinea sp.
TACACGTGCGGGTTCTGCGCGGCGTAGCGCACGCCGGCCTGGGCGGCCAGGTTCACCACCCGCTGCGGCTTGTGGGTGGCGAACGCTGCTTCGATGGCGGCGCGGTCGGCCAGGTCGGCGGGGATGTGGGTGTAGCGGGGGTGGTCGATGAAGCGGGCCAGCCGAGCCTGCTTCAGGGTGACGTCGTAGTAGTCGTTGAGGTTGTCGATGCCCACCACTTCATCGCCGCGTTCGAGCAGGCGCAGGGCGAGGTGGGAACCGATGAAGCCGGCGGTGCCGGTGACCAGGATTTTCATGCTCTCCTCATGCGCTCACGACTCCTACTCCGGCGATGCGCGCCGCTTGCGCCAATGCTTCGTCCTGTGTGGCCAGCGGCCATTGGCGGCGCAGGGCCAGATCCAGGTAGGCCGCGTCGTAGCTGGTCAGGTCGTGGCGCAGTGCCAGGGCCAGTACCTGTCCCGCTTCGGGTGGTTCGCGGTCGATCTCCACCGGCAACGCCACCAGTTGCTCGATCGCTTCCTGTGCCTGCTGTGCGTTCATGCGGCCACGCGTGCAGGCGGTGCGCAGCACGTTGGCGTATTCGAGCTGCAGCAGGGCGGGGGCCACGGCACGGTCGTGATGCAGGCGTTTGGCGATGGCGGCGGTGTACGCAGTGGCCTGATTGTTCAGGAGCCAGCCGCTGACGACCGAGTTGTCGAGTACGAAGGGCATCAGTCCAGCCCTTCGCGGGCGATCGACTTCAAGTCGCCCTCCAGTTGCAACTGGTTGCACAGCAGTTCCAGCCGGCGGAAGGCCTCCGCAACCCGGGTGCGCTGTTCCTCGGGGTCGATCGCCGCGGCGGCCACCAACCGGGCAACGGGTTTGCCGTGCCGGGTGACGGAAATCTCTTCGCCCGCCTCCACCCGCACGATCAGTTCGGAAAGCCGGTTTTTGGCTTCAGCCACCGAGATGCGAGACATAGCTAGACTCCTGAAAAATATAGCTAGCCATATAATGGTGGCAGTGGGTTCTGGCTGTCAAGTTCGGGTGCGGAGCTTTCCGGAAGCCGGGATTGGCCTTGTGAGCGGACGGTGCGGGCCGGACGGCGTGGGGCGGACGGCGTGGGGTGGACGGCGTGGGGTGCACGGTGTAGAGCGGACTGTTAGTCCGCTGCTCCTGGCAGGGAAGGCATGCCGACTAACAGTCGGCACTACAAGACCTGGGCCGGCCCACCTGTAGAGCGGACTGTTAGTCCGCTGCTTTTCAGGCCGCGTCCAAGAGCAGCGGACTAACAGTCCGCTCTACAACACAACACCGACGGCACAACACCGGCACCACACACCGGCGAAACTCGACAGCAATGTCCGCGGCGCTACAGGCGCCCGTCCACAGCCCCGCGCGGTAGGACATACTTGACGTCGTACAGCACGCACGCCGGCTTGCCGAAAGCGCGGATGCCGGCCGCGCCGAGCTGGTGGAACTGGTTGTGGCCGACGGCGACGATGACCGCGTCGTAGGCGCCGCTCGGCGGCGTGGCCAGCGGATCGATGCCGTACTCGTGACGGGCTTCGGCCGCGTCCACCCACGGGTCGTGCACGTCCACCTGCAGATTGTCTTGGCGCAGCGCCTCGACGATGTCGATCACCCGGGTGTTGCGCAGGTCCGGGCAGTTCTCCTTGAACGCCAGGCCCAGC
>JACSRL010000224.1 GCA_014879765.1 Anaerolinea sp.
TTAGATCATCGCAGACGTTAGCCTCAATGATCACCCTCAACCATACAACCCTCGAACTGCATCAGGGCGATATCACCCACCTGGCCGTCGATGCCATCGTCAACGCGGCCAACAGCGGCCTGCGGGGCGGCGGTGGGGTGGATGGCGCGATCCACCGCGCGGGCGGCCCGGCCATCATGGCCGAGTGCCGGCGCATCGGCGGCTGTCCCACCGGCCAGGCTGTGGTCACCACCGGCGGCAACCTGCCCGCGCGCTATGTGATCCACGCGGTCGGCCCTGTCTGGCAGGGAGGCAACCGCGGCGAGCCGGAGCTGCTGCGTTCGGCCTACGCCAACAGCCTGTTGCGCGCCGAGGAGTTGGGCCTGACCAGCGTCGCCTTCCCCTCCATCAGCACCGGCGTCTACGGCTACCCCATCGAGCTGGCCTGCCCCATCGCCGTCGGCGCAGCCATCGACCACGTGCAGCGCGGCACAGCCTTGCGGCGCATCGTCTTCTGCCTGTTCTCGCCCGGAGACTATGCCGTCTATGACACACCTCTGAGCAACGTGACATGTGATGCGTGAAACGTGAAACGTGACCGGAAGGCTTTTTCGCATTGCGGAGATTGGTTCTGATAGAGCGTTTCACGCATCACATACACACATCGCATTACATCACGCATCATGTTTCACGCATCACGCTTCACCGAAGGAGTCCCATTGAACCACACCGGCATCGAACGCATCCAGGCCGCCTTCGCCCGCGCCCAGGCCGAGGGCCGCGCGGCCTTCATGCCCTACCAGATGCTCGGCCACCCCACCCTGGGGGCCTCGCCGCGCATCATCCAGGCGCTGGCCGCGGCCGGCGCGGACCTGTTCGAGCTGGGCCTGCCCTTCTCCGACCCGCTGGCCGACGGGCCGGTGATCCAGGCCGCGGGCCAGCGGGCGCTGGCCAACGGCGCCACTGTGGAACGCTGTCTGGCCCTGGTGGCTGAGCTGCGCGCGGCCATTCCGGCCATCCCCTTCTGTCTGATGGGCTACATCAACCCGCTGCTGGCCTATGGGCTGGCGCGCTTCGTGGCCGACGCGGCCGCGGCCGGCGCCGATGGCCTGATCGTGCCCGACCTGCCCCCGGACGAGCCAGAGGCTGAGGAGCTGAGCGCGCTTTGCCGGCGGCACGGGCTGGCCACCGTCTTCCTGCTGGCGCCCACCAGCACAGCCGAGCGCATCCGCCTGGGCGTGGCCCGCAGCCAGGGTTTCGTCTACCTGGTCAGCGTGGCCGGCATCACCGGCGCGCGCGAGCGGCTGCCCGACGATCTGGCCGCCTTCGTGCAGCGGGCGCGGGCCGAGGCGCAGCGCCAGTCGCCCAGCCGGCCGCTCTACCTGGCCGTCGGCTTTGGCATCAGCACACCCGCGCTGTCGGCCCAGGTCGCGCAGATCGCCGATGGCGTCATCGTCGGCAGTGCGCTGGTCAAATTGGCCGAGCGGAGCGGCGCGGACCCCGCGCCGGCCGTGGCCAGCTTCGCGGCCGAACTGGCGCAGGCCGCGCGGCGATCTCCGTACAGGCACGGTCAGGAGACCGGCCTGAGCTGAAAGGGCGCCGCTATCGTGATCTCAAAGGGCGTCTCGCCCGGCCATCGCGTGATCTCAAGGGCGTCCCGCCCGGCCATCGCGTGATCTCAAGGG
>JACSRL010000089.1 GCA_014879765.1 Anaerolinea sp.
CCAGCGCGGCTGTGGCTGCCGTTGATCCTGCGGTGAGACATGGGCCTATCAAGCTTGAGGACTTTTCACAATGCGCTGGCGCAATGATGCGCAGGCCATCGTGAAACAAGACCAGCAACGTCGCCATCACTACCAACGCCCCATGCTGATCGTATTGTCTCACCCCAGAATCTTGCCGGACGGTATTCGTTGCCTCACGGTATGATCTTAGTTGCCGTTTGGGGGGAGCTGGCAGCTCCGGATCCGGCACGATGGGGGGTGAACCCATCTGTTCCGCTTAACGCGCGAACAGCCCCTATGCCATGGTAGCATCAGACGACCTGAGGTCCAGTTTCCAGAGGGCCTCCTGGCGCGCTTCGATCTGGCGCAAGAACTCAGCCCGGTGGAGAGTCTGGTACAGCTGACGCAGGCGAGCCTTGACAGCTTCAGGAAGGATTTTCAGTGAGACAATGCGCGCGGTTGAGCAATCCCCGGCATCATGTTATAATTCACGCCCTGGCAACTCTGTTCCCACCACCGGCGACTACCATGACACACGTCCACATGCTCACTGTACTCAGTCCCAGCGAACAGCTCGACCTGGACGAGCTGCATGCCTCCCTCGATGCGGGCATTCGGGTGACGGCCGGCGCACCCTTGCCTGAACCGGCCAGCTTCGACGTTCTGGTCGCGGGCCGGCCCACGCTGGCGCAGCTTCAGGTCAGCCCCCACCTGCGTGCACTGGTCGTTCCCTTCGCGGGCCTGCCCGAGGAGGTGCGCGGCCTGCTGCTGGATCCGGCCAACGGCCTGGGCCATGTGGCCGTGCACAACCTGCACCACAACACCGCGCCAACGGCTGAGATGGCGCTGGCCCTGTTGCTGGCCGCCGCCCGCCTCATCGTGCCCAACGACCGGGCCCTGCGCCGCGGCGACTGGAGGCTGCGCTACGACCCGCCGCCGGTGACGCTGCTGCGCGGCAAGCGGGTGTTGATCCTGGGCTACGGCGCGATCGGCCAGCAGGTGGGCCGCGTCTGCCAGGCGCTGGACATGCAGGTGCTGGCGGTGCGCCGCACCCAGCACGCGCCGGCCGATGCCGGCGTCGCCCTCTACGGCCCGCAGGCGCTGCCCGACCTGCTGCCGCGCGCGGACGTGCTGATGATCACCCTGCCGCTGACCGAGGAGACCCGGGGGCTGCTGGGCGCGGCTGAGCTGGCCGCACTGCCGGCCGGCGCGCTGCTGGTCAACGTGGGCCGCGGGCCGGTGGTGGAGGAAGGCGCGCTCTACCGGGCGCTGGCTGATGGCCGCTTGGCCGCGGCCGGGCTGGACGTGTGGTACAACTACCCGGCCGATGCGGCCGCGCGCGCCCACACCTTCCCCTCGGCCTATCCCTTCCATGAGTTGGACAACGTGGTGCTGAGCCCGCACGTCGGCGGCGCGTTCGGCGCGGCCGGCACCGAGCGGGAGCGCATGGCGCACCTGGCGCGGCTGCTCAACGCGCTGCACCGCGGCGACCCCGCGCCCAATCGCGTCGATCTGAAGCTGGGCTATTGAGCGCAAGAAACCAGGTTTTTTCGGAAAAACCTGGTTTCTTGACACGCCGACGAGGATCCCATGACAGACATCCATGCGCTGGGACGCACAACCGTGGATGAAAGTAGCGGGCTCGGTCGGAGACCGGCCCGA
>JACSRL010000021.1 GCA_014879765.1 Anaerolinea sp.
CACCTTGTCACCTTGTCACCCCCTCACCCCCTCCCACTTTTGACGCTGCGCGGAACTGTGCTATAATGCAGCCAACCTGGGGATGATCGGCTTCGACGGGGCAGGCTGACCGAGGATTGCAGGCCGAGGTGCGCTCACCTCGTTAATCCGGCGCAAAAACACAAATGCCAACAACGGCAAGGCTTTCACCTTCGCGCCCCGCAGCAACCAGGCGGCTTTCGCCCTCGCTGCGTAAACGAAGCTAGCCACCCCCTCAGCCAGCCGGCTGAGGCGGCCCTACCAGTGCTTCTCGCAGGCTGGTAGCCAGCCGACATAACTGCTCGAGATGCAGTCTGGCAGACGCCGATAGGCAGACTCAAGGCTCAGGGCTCACGCCCGGCATCATCGGCTAGTCCTCCCACAGCGGGCCGTCGCTGGTCGGCTGGAGGGCGAAACATCAAGCAGCGACTAAGCCTGTAGTATATCTTCGCTCGAGTGTCTCGGACGCGGGTTCGATTCCCGCCATCTCCACCTTCGGAACGATTGCGATCATCGTTCCACGAGATGGGGCTGACCAACGTGGTCAGCCCTTTTCTTTTGGCAATCGGCGTTCAGAAACCGGGTTTTTCTCGGACAAAACCCGGTTTCTCATGCCACTGGCAATCTATCCCCCTGGAGGAATCTTGGCCGATATCGATCTGCTGACCCACGAACTGCCCATCGTCGAGCAACTGGTGCGCGAGGCGGGCGCGCTGGTGGCCGACTTCTACGCCAACGGCTTCGACGTCTCCTGGAAGGGGGCTGACGACCCGGTCACCGCGGCCGATCACGCGGCCAACCAGCTCCTGGTGGCCGGGCTCAGCCGCGCCTTTCCCAGCGATGGCATCCTGGCCGAGGAATCGCGCGACAACTCAGACCGCTTGCAGCGTCGCCGGGTCTGGATCATCGACCCCCTGGACGGCACCCGCGAGTTCGTCGGCCGCATCGGCGAGTTCTGCATCATGGTGGGGCTGGCCATCGAAGGGACAGCGGCCCTGGGCGTGGTTTACCAGCCTGTGACCGATCAGCTCTACCGCGGCATCCCCGGCCTGTTGGCCGAGGTGGTGCAGCAGGGCGTGCCCCAGCCCCTGGCCGTTTCGACCGTGGCAGAGCCGGCCCAGATGCGGCTGGTGGCCAGCCGCTCGCACCGCGACCCGCTGGTGGACGCGGTCTGTCGCCAACTGGGCGTCAGCCAGGAACGGCCCTGCGGCAGCGTCGGTCTCAAGGTGGGCCTGCTGGCCACCGGCCAGTGCGATCTCTACATCCACCCCGCGCCTGGGCTGAAGGAATGGGACACCTGCGCGCCCGACGCTATCCTGGCCGCGGCCGGCGGCGCCATGAGCGACGCCTGGGGCCGCCCCCTGCGCTACAACCAGGTGGACGTGCGCCAGCGCCAGGGGTTGGCCGCCAGCAACGGCCTCATCCATGGCCGCATCACAGCCGCGGCCGCGGCCGCGGCTGTGGCCGCCGGCTATGCCGTCGAAAACGGCTTCTGGTAGTATAATTGGGTAGTTACCTGGTAACTGTTCAGGCGCCGGGCACTTGCGCTTGACTTCGCAGCGTGAATTGGCTTCAAAGGCCGTTGCGCAGACGAAAACCATGCCCGCACGAGAAAAACCCGGTTTCTGTACGCCTGGCTGAGC
>JACSRL010000391.1 GCA_014879765.1 Anaerolinea sp.
CCGGCGCCACCACGCTCAACATCCCCGACACCGTGGGCTACACCGTGCCGGTGGAGTATGGCCAACTGATCCGCGACATCCGCGAGAACACGCCGGGGGCCAAGCACGTGGTCATCTCCTGTCATTGCCACAACGACCTGGGGCTGGCCACGGCCAACACGCTGGCTGGCGTGGAAAACGGCGCACGCCAGGTGGAGGTGACCATCAACGGCATCGGCGAGCGGGCGGGCAACACCAGCCTGGAAGAGATCACCATGGCCCTCTACACCCGCCATCAGGTGTTTGAGGTGGACACCAACATCGTCACCCAGGAGATCCACCGCAGCAGCGACATGGTCAGCCGCTACACCGGCATGGTGGTGCAGCCCAACAAGGCCATCGTCGGCGCCAACGCCTTCGCGCACGAGGCCGGCATCCATCAGGACGGCATGCTCAAGCACAAGCGCACCTATGAGATCATGGACGCCGGCACCATCGGCCTGAGCCAGAGCAAGCTGGTGCTGGGCAAGCACTCCGGCCGCCACGCCTTCCGCGTCCACCTGGAGACCATGGGCTACCGGCTGAGCGAAAAAGAGCTGGACGATGTCTTCCGGCGCTTCAAGGAGCTAGCCGACAAGAAGAAGGTGGTCACCGACGCCGACCTGCAGGCGCTGATCGGCGATGAGCTCTACCAGCCGCCGGAGGTGTGGCAGATCGAGGATGTGCAGGTGAGCTGCGGCACCAATGTCATCCCCACGGCCGTGGTGCGGCTGCGCAACGTGGAAACCGGCGAGGTGGTAACCGACGCCGGCTTCGGCACCGGCCCGGTGGACGCGGTCTATGCTGGCATCAACCGGCTGGTGGGCGCCCCCAACCGGCTGGTGGAGTTCGTGATCCAGGCCATCGACCAGGGCATGGACGCGGTGGGCGACGTGACCATCCGCATCGAGGCCGATGAGCTGATCGGCGGGGTGGAGCGCGCCCAAGGCGGCCGCGGCCAGCGCATCTTCTCCGGCCGCGGCATCGACACCGACATCGTCGTCGCCAGCGCCCGGGCCTACTTGCAGGCGCTGAACAAGCTGCTGGCGGCCAGAGAAGAGCGCGAGTCGGTGGTGGCGATTGGAGTGTAGGAACTCAGAGGAACTCAGTGGAACTCGTAGGAACTCAGAGGAACTCGGAGGAACTGCGCCATGAGAGTTCCCGTAGCTCCCCTAGTTCCCCTAGTTCCCCTCTCAAGGAGATAACCATGTTCAACACAACGGCATCCGAATACGAACAGAAGTCTGCCAGCCGCGCCATGAGCGAGTGGCTGGAGCGAGAGTACGATACGCCGCAGCAGGAGAACGACGGCCCTGAGGCGTTGGCGTGGGACGATCATGGCCTGCGCGCGGCCAACCAGCGGCCAGCGGTTCAGCTCTAGGTCGGCGCCCATGTTCTGGCGCATGTTTTCTGAGCTCCGCCCCGCGCGCCTGATGTTCTGGGCGCAGACCGGGCGATCGGATCACGCCGCTGAGGCGCCGACGCCGCCCCTTGCCGCCGACGATCCAGCCCCGCCGCCCGCGGCCGATGAACTGCGCGTCCTCGGCGGCGCACACGGCTGTTCCGGCCGGCTGATCGGCGGCGGATGCCACGATTCTGGAGCAGTGCATGCACGCAAGCCCTAGCCATTGTCAGCAAACACCTGCGCGGGTTGGCCCGGTCGAAGACCGGTACCGGCCCAAGCGCCCGGTTGATCCCAGCCTGCCGGGATTGCATCCTGGCCCCCTGTACGATCCTGCTTTTGAGCACGACGCCTGCGGCACCGGCTTTGTGGTGCAGCGCGGCGGCCAGCGCAGCCATCGTGTGCTGCAACTGGCGCTGGAGGCCCTCTGCAACCACGCCCACCGCGGCGCAGTGGCGGCCGATGGCCGTTCCGGCGACGGCGCCGGCGTCTTGACGCAACTGCCGCACAAGCTGATCACGCGCGACCTGGCCCGGCTGGGCGCGCGCGCGCCTGGCCCCGGCGACGTGGCGGTGGCCATGATCTTCATGCCGCTGCGCAACCTGGTACACCGTGAGCGCAGCCAGCAGCTCTTTCAGCAGGCCATCGGCGAGTTCGGCCTGGAGTTCCTAGGTTGGCGCGAGGCGCCGGTCAACCTGGACGCACTGGGCGAGTGGGCCATCAGCCTGCGCCCCTACATCGTGCAGGCCTTCATCGGCCGGCCGCCGGCCCTGGCGCCGGGCGAACCCTTCGAGCGCGCGCTTTATCTGGTGCGCAAGCGGGCCACGCAGCTTTGCTGGGCCGAGAGCATCACCAACTTCTACATCGCCTCCCTCTCCTCCAGGACCATCGTCTACAAGGGGCTGTTTATGGCCCCGCAACTGGCCAATTTCTACCTGGACGTGGCTGATCCCGACTTCGAGACCAGCCTGGCCGTCTTTCATCAGCGCTACAGCACCAACACCTTTCCCACCTGGGAGCGCGCCCAGCCCTTCCGCCTGCTCTGCCACAACGGCGAGATCAACACGCTGCGCGGCAACATCAACTGGATGCGCGCCCGTGAGGCCGATCTGGTGCGCTCGGCCCGGCCCTATTTCGGCGACGCCGTGGGCTATCTGCCGCCGGTGATCAGCGAGCGGGGCAGCGATTCGGCCATGCTGGACAACGCGTTGGATCTGCTGGTGCAGTCGGGCCGCGACATCCGCCATGCCATGTTGATGCTGACGCCGCGCGCCTGGGAGCACGACCCGGAGCTGCCGGCCGACGTGCGGGCCTTCTATCACTATCACGCCTGCCTGCAAGAGCCGTGGGATGGGCCGGCCGCGCTGGCCTTCACCGATGGCGTGGCCGTGGGCAGCGTGCTGGATCGCAACGGCCTGCGCCCCGCCCGCTATCTGATCACCGACGACGATCTGGTGATCATGGCCTCCGAGGCCGGCGCGGTGCATGTGGACGAGGTTTCGGTGGTTCGCAAGGGCCGGCTGGGCCCCGGCGAGATGCTGCTGGTGGACACGGCCAGCGGCGAGCTGCTTTTCACCGACGACGTGGCCGGCCGGCTGGCGGCCGACAAGCCTTACCAGCGCTGGCTGGGCGAGAACCTGGTCAAGCTGGAGGATCTGACGACCCCAGGGGCGCAGGGATCTGCCACCACCGGCGCCAGCGTGCGCTCGGCCACCGCGCGCCGGCGCAGCATGGCCAGCAGCGCGCCCAACGGGGAGAAGGCGGCCCCACAGGCCAGCTCCAGCCTGTTGGCCTTGCAGGTTGGCTTCGGCTACAACCGCGAGGAGCTGGTGGTGCTTTTCCGCCCTATGTGGCAGCAGGGGGTCGAGGCCATCGGCGCCATGGGCGACGACACGCCGGCCGCGGCGCTCTCTGGCCTGCCGCGGCCCCTTTTCCACTACTTCTACCAGCGCTTCGCCGAGGTCACCAACCCGCCCATTGACCCGCTGCGCGAGGCGCAGGTCATGTCGCTCAACCAGCGGCTGGGCCGCCGTTCCAGCCTGCTCAGCCGCGGGCCAGAGGCGGCGCGCATGGTCGAGCTGGCCAGCCCGGTGCTGCGCGATGAACATCTCCAGGTGATCCGCGAGCTGAAATATCACCTGTCCTCCGGCCGCAGCGAGGATTTCCAGGCGGCCACGCTGGACACCACCTGGCCGGTGGGCGATGGCGTCGATGGACTGGAACAGGCCGTCACGCGCCTCTGCCAGCAGGCCGTGGCCGCGGTGAAATCGGGGGTCAGCCTGCTGATCCTCAGCGACCGCGGCCTGAATGGGCAGCGCACGCTGATCCCGGCGCTGCTGGCCACCTCAGCCGTACATCAGCGGCTGATCCAGGCCGGCGTGCGCAACCAGGCCAGTCTGCTGGTCGAGACCGGCGAGGCGCGGGATGTGCATCACCTGGCCGCGCTGGTCGGCTTCGGCGCCAGCGCGGTCAACCCCTGGCTGGCCTTGCAGACGGTGCAGGACGAGGTGCGCACGGCCGGCCGGCACGCCGAGGGAGTCACGCCGTCGCAGGCCGGCGAAAACTATTGCAAGGCGCTGGAGAAGGGCCTGCTCAAGATCATGTCCAAGATGGGTATCGCCACGGTGGACAGCTACTGCGGCGCGCAGATCTTTGACGCGCTGGGGCTGGCCGAGGAGGTGGTGGAGCGCTACTTCCCCGGCACGCCGGCCCGGCTGGGCGGCCTGGGGCTGCGCGACCTGGCCGCTGACGTGCTGGCCTGGCACCACGCGGCCTACCCCGACGGCGACGCCCAGGCCGCGCTGGAGAGCTATGGCCTCTTCAAGTTCAAGCGCGACGGCGAGTATCACACCTACAACCCCGACGTGGTGCGCGCCCTGCACGAGCTGGTGGGGATCGGCAAGACACCGGCGGCCAGTTCTCCTAACTCCTCTGAGTTCCTCTCCGAAAGCTATCAACGCTATGCCGAGCTGGTGCAGCGGCGACCGGTGGCCAATCTGCGGGACCTGCTGGACTTCGCCGCGCGGCGGCAGCCTGTGCCGCTGGACGAGGTGGAGCCGGTCGCGGCCATCCTGCGGCGCTTTTCCACCGCGGCCATGTCCCACGGCGCGCTGAGCGGCATCACCCATGAGACGCTGGCCATCGCCATGAACCGGCTGGGCGGCGCCTCCAACAGCGGCGAGGGGGGCGAGGACGCCGCGCGCTTCAGCGATGAGCGCAACAGCAGGATCAAACAGGTGGCCTCAGGCCGCTTCGGCGTCACGCCGGCCTATCTGATGTCGGCCCAGGAGCTGCAGATCAAGATGGCGCAAGGCTCCAAGCCGGGCGAGGGGGGCCAGTTGCCCGGCCACAAGGTCACCGAGGAGATCGCCCGCCTGCGCCACAGCACCCCCGGCGTGGCCCTCATCTCGCCCCCGCCGCATCACGACATCTACAGCATCGAGGACCTGGCCCAGTTGATCTTCGACCTGAAGCAGGTCAACCCCGACGCAGCCATCTCGGTCAAGCTGGTCAGCGAGGCTGGCGTGGGCACGGTGGCGGCCGGCGTGGTCAAGGGCAACGCCGATTTGATCCACCTGAGCGGCGCGGACGGCGGCACCGGCGCGTCCCCGCTGAGCAGCATCAAGCACGCGGGCGGGCCGTGGGAGCTGGGGCTGGCCGAGACGCAGCACACCCTGTTGACCAACGGCCTGCGCGGCCGGGTGCGGGTGCGGGTCGACGGCGGCTTCCAGTCGGGCCGCGATGTGGTGATCGCCGCCATGCTGGGCGCGGACGAGTTCAGCTTTGGCACCGCGGCGCTGGTGGCCGTGGGATGCAAGATGGCCCGCACCTGCCACACCAACACCTGCCCGGTGGGCGTGGCCACCCAGCGGGTCGATCTGATTGCCAAGTTCCCCGGCCAGCCTGAGCATCTGATGATCTTCATGCACCAGGTGGCCGAGGAGGTGCGCCAGACGCTGGCCCGGCTGGGCTATCGCTCGCTGAATGAGATCATCGGCCACGCCGAGCTGCTGACCCAGGTTGTCACCGGTCGGGAGGCCAGCTATCTGGATCTGCAGTCGCTGCTGTGGACGCCCGACACTGGCCAGCCGCGGCGCAATGTGGACGAGCGCAACCCGCTGCTGGTGGGCGCGGACCTGGGCGACCGTCTGGCCGAGGATGCGCTGGACGACCTGGCCGACTTCGGCCTGCCGGTGCGGCTGCGCTACGCCATCAGGAACACCGATCGCACCGTCGGCGCGCGGCTGGCGGGCCAGGTGACCCGGCACTACGGCGCCGCCGGCCTGCCGGCCGGCAGCATCGTGGTGGAGCTGGAGGGCACGGCCGGGCAGAGCCTGGGCGCGTTCCTCTGCAACGGCATCCACCTGCACCTGACCGGCCAGGCCAACGACTACGTGGGCAAGGGCTTGGGCGGCGGCGAGATCGTGGTGCGGCCCCAGGCCGGCGCGCAGTACGTCTGGCACGACAATGTGATCCTGGGCAACACCGCGCTCTACGGCGCCACCGGCGGCGCGCTCTTTGCCGCTGGCCGGGCCGGCGAGCGCTTCGCCGTGCGCAACAGCGGCGCGCAGGCCGTGGTGGAGGGCGTCGGCGACCACGGCTGCGAGTACATGACCGGCGGCGTGGCCGTGATCCTGGGTGAGACCGGCCGCAACTTCGGCGCCGGCATGACCGGCGGCCTGGCCTTTGTCTACGACCCGGCCGACGCGCTGCCGGGCCGCTACAACCCGCAGCTGATCGCCTTGCGCCGGGTGCGCTCGACCGGACAAAGCGTCATGCTGCGCTCCGCCGAGGCCTCCCTGCGTAGCTTGATCCGCCAGCACTACCAGCTCACCGCCAGCCCGCGCGCCAAGGCGATTCTGGATGACTGGGATGAGGGGCTGGGCAACTTCTGGCTGGTGCTGCCCAAGGAGGCCGTGGCGGCCATCGAGGCGGTGAATGAAGGCGCGGACAAGGAAGCCAAGTAGATAAGGAGCGATCATTGACAACCAACAACGGTCAGCCACAAACCCTGTTCGAGAAAGTCTGGAACGCGCACGTGGTGGCGCAGGACGCCGGCGCGCCCGCGGTGCTGTATGTGGACGCCCATCTGGTACACGAGGTCACCTCGCCGCAGGCCTTTGCCATGCTGCGCGAGCGGGGGCTGCCGGTGCGCCGGCCCGACCGCACCTTCGCCACCATGGATCACGCCATCCCCACCCGTAACGTTGACATAACTCTGTGGCCCAGCGACGCGGCCACCCAGGTGCGCACGCTGCGGGAGAACTGCCAGGACTTCGGCGTCACCCTTTTCGACATCGACGGGCCGGTGCAGGGTATCGTCCACGTGGTCGGGCCGGAGCTGGGCATCACCCAGCCGGGCATGACCATCGTCTGCGGCGACAGCCACACCAGCACCCACGGCGCGTTCGGCGCGCTGGCCTTCGGCATCGGCACCAGCGAGGTGGGCCATGTGCTGGCCACCCAATGCCTTTTGCAGAGCAAGCCTAAGACCTTCGCCATCGAGGTGGAGGGAGAATTGGGGCCGGGGGTGACGGCCAAAGACATCATCCTGGCGGTGATCGCCAGGAACGGCGCGGCCGGCGGCGCGGGCCACGTCTTCGAGTACCGCGGCAGCGCCATCCGCAGCCTGAGCATGGCCAACCGCATGACCATCTGCAACATGAGCATCGAGGGGGGCGCGCGGGCCGGCATGATCGCCCCCGACGAGACCACCTTCGCCTATCTCAAGGGGCGGCCCCATGCGCCGCAGGGCGCGGCCTGGGAGCGGGCCGTGGCGCAGTGGCGCACGCTGGCCAGCGACGAGGGCGCCCTCTTCGACCGCACGCTGACCCTGGACGCCAACCGGCTCCAGCCCATGGTGACCTATGGCACCAACCCTGGCCAGGGGGTGGCCGTCACCGATCGCATCCCCACCGTGGACGATCTGGAGGATCCGGCCGAGCGGCGCAGCCTGCTCAGCGCGCTGGAGTACATGGGGCTGCGCCAGGGGCAGCCGATGCAGGGCCAGCCGGTGGACATCGTCTTCATCGGCTCCTGCACCAACAGCCGCATCGAGGATCTGCGCGCGGCCGCCGCGCTGGTGCAGGGGCGTCGGGTGGCTGCTGACGTGTGGGCTTTGGTTGTGCCGGGGTCCAAGGCGGTCAAGGCGCAGGCTGAGGCGGAAGGGCTGGATCGCATCTTCCGCGAGGCAGGGTTCGAGTGGCGCGGCGCGGGCTGCAGCATGTGTCTGGCCATGAACGACGACAAGGCTGGCGCGGGCAAGTACGTGGCCAGCACCAGCAACCGCAACTTTCAGGGCCGCCAGGGCCCCGGCGCGCGCAGTCTGCTGATGAGTCCCCTCATGGCCGCGGCGGCCGCAGTGCATGGCCGCGTGGTGGATGTGCGGGAGATGCTGTAGAGAATGGTCAATGTTCAATTATCAATGTTCAATTGTCAATGGCCGGCCCTGAGTTCGCTTCCTGTTCTGAATTGGTAGTTGACTATTGGCCATTGACCATTGGCCATTATCGAGGAGTTTTTTTGTGCAACCATTTACCTCATTGACCGCAACCGCAGTTCCGTTGCGGGCCGAGAACGTCGATACCGACCAGATCATTCCTGCCCGCTACCTGACCGCCGTGACCAAGGCCGGCATGGGCGATGGACTCTTTGCCGCCTGGCGCTATGGGCCGGATGGCGCGGCCAATCCGGAGTTCGTGCTCAATCAGCCGCAGCATGCCGGCGCGCAGATCCTGGTGGCCGGCCGCAACTTCGGCAGCGGCTCCAGCCGTGAGCACGCGGTCTGGGCGCTGACTGAGTATGGCTTTCGGGCGGTGATCGCGCCGGCCTTCGCCGATATCTTCTACAACAACTCGCTGAAGAACGGGCTGTTGCCGGTGGCGCTGCCGGAAGAGCAGGTGGCCATGCTGTGGGACCTGGTCGAGGAGCAGCCCGACACCCGCATCGCCATCGACCTGGCCGCCCAGACCGTGACCCTGTCCGACGGCCAGCAGGCCGCTTTTGCCATCGATCCCTACCGCAAGAGCTGCCTGCTGCATGGGCTGGACGATCTGGGCTACCTGCTCTCCAAGGCGCCGGAGATCGCGGCCTATGAGCAACACGCCGGGTAGCAGACTTTACAGGGAACGCAAATCGTGATATTGTGAAGCATGCAACAAGTGACGCGGCAACGCGTCCGACACGCTTCACCGAACACACCGTCCCGCTACAGAAGGAGCATCACCCATGTTACCGTTGGCGCAACGACAGTCGCTGGATCTGATCGATCCGACCCAGCGCTTTTGGATCGACACCGACGTGGAAGTGGCGTTGACCGCCCAGATCAACGAGCATTTCCCCAAGGAGGCGCATGGCTTCGACGCCCTGGCGCACAGCCATATCCTGGTTCAGTCGCCCGCTTTGATGGACTGCTACAACCAGGATAACCCCGACTGCCTGCCTGGCCTGCCTTCCTCGTTCCACAACGGAGGGAGCGGCGGATGAAGGCCATCGTTGCAGTGCTGCCGGGCGACGGCATCGGCCCAGAGGTGACCACCGAGGCGGTGCAGGTGCTGGAGGCCGTCGGCCAGCGCTTCGGGCATGAGTTCCAATTCAGCTACGGCCTGTTGGGCGGCTGCGCCATCGACGCGGCCGGCAATCCGCTGCCCGCGGAGACGGTCATGCTCTGCCAGGCCAGCGATGCGGTGCTGCTGGGCGCGGTGGGCGGGCCCAAATGGGACGATCCCACGGCGTCGATGCGGCCGGAGCAGGGTCTGCTGGGCATCCGCCGGGTGTTGGGACTCTACGCCAATCTGCGGCCGGTCAAGCTGGTTCCCGCGCTGCTGCACGCCTCGACCCTCAAGCCGGAGGTGCTGGCCGGCGTGGACCTGCTGGTGGTGCGCGAGTTGACCGGCGGCGTCTACTTCGGGCCGCGCAAAGAGGCCACCCCCGATGACCAGGTGGCCTACGACACCATGCTCTACAGCCGGCCGGAGATCGAACGGGTAACGCGGCTGGCGGCGCAGGCCGCGCGGGAGCGGCGCGGCAGGCTGGCCTCGGTGGACAAGGCCAACGTGCTGGCCAGCTCGCGGCTCTGGCGGCGGGTGGTGACGGAGCTGATGCGGGCCGAATTCCCCGACGTGGCGCTGGAGCACGTGCTGGTGGACGCGATGGCCATGCACCTGATCCGCCGCCCCGCCGCCTACGACGTGGTGCTGGCCGAGAATCTGTTCGGCGACATCCTGACCGACGAGGCCAGCATGTTGGCCGGCAGCATGGGCCTTTTGCCCAGCGCCAGCCTGGGCGAGGAGCTCAACCCCCATGGCCAGCCGCGCGGGCTGTACGAGCCGATCCACGGCTCCGCCCCCGACATCGCCGGCCGGGGCGTGGCCAATCCCCTGGCCACCATCCTCAGCGCCGCCATGCTGCTGCGTCATTCGCTGGGCCTGGAGGCCGAGGCGCAGGCCGTGGAAGCCGCGGTGGACGCGGTCCTGGCTGCCGGCCTGCGCACGCCCGACATCGCCGACGGCGCGGTGGAAGTGGTGGGCACCGCGGCGATGGGTGCGGCAGTAGTCGAGCGACTTTAGCCAGAGTCAACCTGTTAGCGCGGCCGGATCGAAAGAAAACGCGTCATGCTAACGCAGGTGCTTGACGCCACTCATTCGACAGAATACTCCTCACGCGGCTCGGCAAGGGCAAAGCCACGCGGTTGCGCCACAACGCGAGGCGCATCGTCGCCGTATTTGTCGAAGCGCGCGCAGCCTTAGTACCTGTCAAAAAATAACGTCGCGGGCTGGCTCGGTCGGAGACCGGCCAGAGCACCAAGTTAATTTTGGACA
>JACSRL010000020.1 GCA_014879765.1 Anaerolinea sp.
GCCGGGCACTTGCGCTTGACTTCGTAGCGTGAATTGGCTTCACGTGTCGCATTGCAAGCGTAGATGCAACGCGAAGTGCCTGGCACCTATGGCTGAATAGTTACATAAAAAACCTGTTGAGACCGCTTTCTTACAGCGGCCTCAACAGGTTTTCACGCCGGCAGCGGCTGACAGGTTCAGCGCGCCAGCCACTCCTGCACGATGCCGGCCAGATCGGGCTGGCCGATCTCTTGCAGCTCGTAGCGCACCCGCTGGACCGGCCGGTTGATCTCGATGACGCGACTCAGGTCGATGGGCGTGGCGATCAGCACCAGATCGCACGGGGTGTTGTTGATGGTCTCTTGCAGGTCGGCCCGCTGCTGGTCGCCGTAGCCCATGGCCGGCAGCAGCGCGCCGGTGGCGGGATACTTGGCGAAGGTCTCAGCAATCGACCCCACGGCGTAGGGCCGCGGATCGATGATCGTCGCGGCGCCGAAGCGTCGCGCCGCCACCACCCCCGCGCCATAGGCCATCTCGCCGTGGGTCAGCGTCGGCCCATCCTCCACCACCAGCACATCGCGGCCGCGGATCGCGGCCGGGTCGTCCACGAAGATGGGGCTGGCGGCCTCCACCACCACCGCGTTGGGGTTGACCCGCCGCAGATTGTCCCGCACCGCGGCCACGCCGTTCAGATCGGCCGTGTCGATCTTGTTGATCACCACCACGCCGGCCATGCGCAGGTTGGCCTCGCCGGGATGATAGCTCAGCTCATGGCCCGGCCGGTGCGGATCGGCCACCACGATGTGCAGATCAGGCCGGTAGAAGGGCAGGTCGTTGTTGCCGCCGTCCCAGACGATCACATCCGCCTCCTGCTCGGCCTGGCGCAGGATCGCCTCGTAGTCCACGCCGGCGTAGACGATCACGCCGCGGTCAATGTGCGGCTCATACTCCTCGCGCTCCTCGATGGTGCAATCGTGGCGATCGAGGTCGGCATAGCTGGCAAAGCGCTGCACCGCCTGGCTGGCCAGGTCGCCGTAGGGCATGGGATGGCGGATGGCCACCACCTGCTTGCCCGCGGCGCGCAGAATGTCGCACACCCGCCGCGTGGTCTGGCTCTTGCCGCTGCCGGTGCGCACCGCGCAGATGGCCACCACCGGCTTGCTGGAGCTGAGCATGGTGGCGTTGGGGCCCATCAGGCGAAAATCCGCGCCCGCGGCCAACACCTGCGACCCCTTGTGCATCACCGTCTCATGGCTGACATCGCTGTAGGCGAAGATCACCTGATCCACTGCCAGCTCGCGCACCAGCCGGTCCAGCTCCGCCTCGGCGTGGATGGGAATGCCCTGGGGATAGAGCTCGCCGGCCAGCGCGGCCGGGTAAAGCCGTCCCTCGATGTCGGGAATCTGCGTGGCGGTGAAGGCCACCACCCGGAAGTCGGGATTATCGCGGAAGAAAACATTGAAATTGTGGAAATCGCGCCCCGCCGCGCCCATGATCAGGACGTTTTGCGGTCGGGAGAAGGTGCTCGTCATGGCAAGGGAACTCCTTTGTTCGGGAAAATGGGGATCACGTGTTGAGCGTAACTCGTAACTCGTAACTCGTAACTCGGAATGTGTGAGGATGGGAGGTGGTTTTGGGACGTGAAGCGTGAAGCGTGAAACGTGACTCGGAA
>JACSRL010000268.1 GCA_014879765.1 Anaerolinea sp.
GCCTTCAGGACATTGCCGCCACTTGGTATCTCGTTAGCGACCAGACCCAAAGATGTGGGTAATAGTTAGCTTTCTAGCCAGGTTCCATGCGGGGCTGACCCCATTCCAAAGCCTTGTCGGTGATCGCCGTGATGATGGTGTTGGGTTCGATTTCGAGGTTGTGAAGGATTCTCAACATGTGTTGCTTGAAATCAAGGGCATTGCCAAGCAACCGGGGGGAATCACGTTTACAGACAAAGAGTGGCGAGTCGCAAGCCAGGAACAGGACGCATACTTTCTGGGAGTCGTTGTGGACATCATGGAAGCACCGAGGATTGGTTTCCTGCAAAATCCTGCTGGCAGCCTATCACCAGCCTACTACGCGTATACCACGGTAACGGTCAATTGGGCTGTGAATGCTAGCCAGATAGGCAACCTTGAGTTTGCATAGGCAGCGCGCCCACCCTCTCCGATATGATCTGAATCATACCCTCACCGCCGCTCTTGTGATAGAATAACTCTGTTACTGTGAATTGATGCGCAATTCTTCGCCGAGAGGTGCTGACCATGACTACACTGTCCGAGGCCCGCCAACAGTGGGCTGATACCAATGTGAAAAAGACACTGGATCGCTTCCCTGAGCGCCGGGCTGAGTTCGAGACCAGCTCGGCCATCCCGGTGGAGCGGCTCTACACGCCGACCGACGAGCTGGCCGGCGATTATCTGGACAAGCTGGGCTTCCCCGGCGCCTATCCCTACACGCGCGGCGTGCAGCCCACCATGTACCGCGGCCGCTTCTGGACCATGCGCCAGTACGCGGGCTTCGGCACGGCCGTGGAGAGCAACAAACGCTACCGCTACCTGCTGGAGCAGGGCCAGACCGGCCTGAGCGTGGCCTTCGACCTGCCCACGCAGATCGGCTACGACGCCGATCATCCGCTGGCGCTGGGCGAGGTGGGCAAGGTGGGGGTGGCCATCTCCTCGCTGGCCGACATGGAAACGCTGCTGGATCAGATCCCGCTGGACAAGGTCAGCGTCAGCATGACCATCAACGCGCCGGCCGCGGTGCTGCTCAGCATGGTCATCGCGGTGGGCAGGAAGCAGGGGGTGGCGGCCAAGGACCTGCGCGGCACCATCCAAAACGACATCCTCAAGGAATACCTGGCCCGCGGCACCTACATCTTCCCGCCCGCGCCCAGCATGCGGCTGATCACCGATGTCTTCCGCTACTGCGCGGCCGAGGTGCCCAGTTGGAACACCATCAGCATCAGCGGCTATCACATCCGCGAGGCCGGCAGCACGGCGGTGCAGGAGGTGGCCTTCACCCTGGCCGACGGCATCGAGTACGTCAAGGCAGCCATCAACGCCGGGCTGGACGTGGACAACTTCGCGCCGCAGCTCAGCTTCTTCTTCAACGCCCACAACAACTTCCTGGAAGAGGTGGCCAAGTTCCGCGCTGCGCGCCGGCTGTGGTCGCGAATCATGCGCGACCGCTTCGGCGCCAAGAAGCCGGCCTCCCTGCAACTGCGCTTCCACACCCAGACGGGCGGCAGCACGCTGACCGCGCAGCAGCCGGAGAACAACATCATCCGCGTGACCATGCAGGCGCTGGCCGCGGTGCTGGGCGGCACCCAGTCGCTGCACACCAACTCCATGGACGAGGCGCTGG
>JACSRL010000706.1 GCA_014879765.1 Anaerolinea sp.
GCTGGTGGCTGTGGGGGTGGTGACGGTGGCGCGGCTGGCGGGGAGCGAGGCCCTGCGCCAGCCGGCCCGCCAGCCGCGCCACCGTCACCACCCCCACAGCCACCAGCAGTTGAAACATGGGCAGCAGGAAAAGCAGCCGCCGCGGGGCCAGGTTGAGGCCGGCGGCGCTGGCGATCCAGGCGATCAGCGGCAGGGGCGCCAGGAGCCACAGCGCCAGGGCCAGCCCCAACGGCCGGCGGCGCCACAGAAGCCAGATCAGCCCCGCCAACCACCAACATGTCACCGCAGCGAAGAAGAGGGGATCCATCAGCCAGGTGGGCCGGTAGCTGACGAAGGCCAGCCAAAGGGCGGAGAGGCTGGCGCCGCGTTCAGCGGCCAGCCGCAGGCTGATCCCCGCGCCAGCCGTGGCCGGCTGGCCCATCAACAGCGGCAGGGCGGCGATGCCCACCGCGGCCAGGGCGATCAGGAGATGGAGCAGCGCGCGCCGACTGGACGCGCCTGGGGCGGCGGGCTGAATGCGGCGCCCATCGGCCAGCAGCAGCGGAAAGAACAGCAGGCTCAACCCCACCGGAACCAGGGCGTAGCTGTGGGTGTAGATGCCCAGCAGGGCAAAGAGGATGAAGGGCGCCCAGGTGGCCAGCCAGCGCCAGGCGGGCCGTCGCTGCTCCCCGGCTGCTGGGCCAGCCTCGCGCTGGGCGGCCCGCAGCAGGCTCCACAGCAGCAGGGTGCTCAGCGTGGCCAGCAGGGCATAGGCGTGTACCTCTTGGGCAAACTCGATGTGCATGGCCGAGAGCGCGAGGAAGAACGCGGCCAGCAGGCCCACGGTGGGGCCCAACATGCGGCGTCCCAACGCCCACAGCGCAGCCACGCCCAGAATGCTGGCGATGGCTGCCGGCAGCCGCAGCGCCATCTCGCTCACGCCCAAGGTGCTGGCAATGGCTGCCGGCAGCCGCAGCACCAGCTCACTTTCGCCGACCAGGCTGGCCAGCCGCACCAGAAAGAGATAGAGCGGCGCATGGGTTCCTGTCAGCGCGCCATACGGCCCCAGCAGCTCGCCCTGCCGCGCGGCGCTGGCGAAAAAGATCTCGTCCAGCCAAAGACTCTTGGCGCCCAGCCGGTGGACGCGCAGCGCGCCGGCCAGCAACAGGATGCCGAGCAACAGCGCGATCTCCAGCAGGGTGGGGCGCGACGCCGGGCCGGGCATGGGCAACGAGAAGGAACTTTGTTGCTCGGCCGGGCCGGCCGGCGCGGGTTGGGTTTCCGGTTTGTCAGACACGAAGCACCTGATCCAGTGGGGTTGGGGTGTGCGGCCGGTTGGCCAGACCTGGCCGGCGTCGCCGGCCAAAGGCAGGGTATCATACATCAGATGGCGGCCAGGGAAAAAATCAGGACCGGAGCCGCAGATCCGCAGCCAGAGGCGCGACAGGGGTGCAGAGAAACCAGCTCTTTCCCAATACGTCCAGCGGGAAAGCTATCAACGCTGCGCCGGCGCCGGAGTTCCGGCTGATCGCGCGGTAGGGGCGGGGAGACCCCGCCCCTACGATGGATGGCGCGGCGCGGCGCGGGCCGGGGCGGGGAAACCCCGCCCCTACGATGGATGCCACGGCGCGGCGCGGGCCGGGGCGGGGAAACCCCGCCCCTACGATGG
>JACSRL010000416.1 GCA_014879765.1 Anaerolinea sp.
GGTTACGAGTTACGCATCACTCGTCACGGAAAAGCCTCCCACGACGAGAAGCCAATTCCCACCATTCCGATCACGTTTCACGTTTCACTCGTTACTCATCGGCACCAAAAACACCGCCGCCACATAAAGCGCCACCCCCAACACGCCGCCGGTGACGACGGTGAGCAGCACCCAGGCCATGCGCACCACCAGCGAGTCGATGTCGAAATAGGCGGCGATGCCGCCGCAGACGCCGGCCAGTTGGCGGTCACGGCGTGAGCGGCGCAGCGGCAGGCTGTGGCCGGCCCGGCGCAGATCGCCGCCGGCCCTGGCCACCCGGCGCAGGTCGGGCGCGCGGCCCAGGAAGACCAGCACCAGATAGACGCCCAGGCCGATCAACAGCGCCGGCCCCACCACGCTCATCACCCCCTGCCAGAGCGCGCCGATGCGCCAAGGCAGCAGGCCGAAGTTGTTGAGCAGCAGCAGCACGCCGGCCAGCAGCAGCAGGCCGCCCCACAGCACCATGGGATTGCTCTTCAGCCGCGGCCAAAGGTTCCCCTGCGGGGTGATCTTGATGGCGGCATATTCAGGCGGCTCCTTGGGAATGATCCAGGCTGCCAGCGCATAGACCAGCAGGGCCAGGCCCAGGGTCAAAATGCTCAGGATCAGCCAGATCACCCGCACCAGGCCAGGGTCGACGCCGAAGAACTCCCCCAGCCCGCCGGCCACGCCGGCCACCGCGCGGTCGGTGGTGGAACGGTAGAGACGCTTCTTGGTCGGTATCTCACGCGCCGTGCTGTCGATGATCGGTTGGTCTTGGTCGGTCATAGGTGGGTCTTTCGTATCAAAGGACTGACAGTCCTGCGGCAGGACTGACAGTCCTGGAGTTTGTTCAACCTCTTTACGCAGCCCATCAGGAAAAGTTGCGAGCGTCGCCCATGAGCAGCTCAGAGAACCAGATCGCCCTGCGCGCCCTGCTGCGCGCCAAGGTACACGTTCAGCCCGGCGTGCTGGCGCGGCTGCCCAGCAGCCAGGCGGCCCGGCTGCGCAGCCCGCTGGACCTGGGCCGGCTGCTGCTGGCGCCGCTGGCGCGCGCGCCGCGGGCGCTGCTGGATTTCTGGATCGAGCACCCGCGCGGCCATGCCGTGATCAACCCGCTGCGCCACGAATACCTGGCCGGCGTGCAGCCGGTGGGCCGGCGCAGCTACGACGGGGTGGCCTGGGCGGCGGCAGGGCGGCTGCTGGCCGAGCCAGGGCTGGCCGGCCCGCTGGCCCATCTGCTGGATCATCTGCTGGGCAGCGACGGCGCGGCCGATGGCCCGCGGCTGAGCGACGGCGCCGGCCGCAACCCCGCCTGGGCCGAGGTGGGCCAGCGGCTGCTGCGCCAGTCCAGCCTGGGCTATGCGCCGGGGGAGGCGGCCGCGTCGCCAGGCAGCTATCTTGCCTGGGGGCTGCGCGCCTTTCTGGCCGATGCCGCCAAGCTGAGCGCCGTCGATCCCGGACTGGAACGGATCCTGCGCACTACTGTGTTTGACAGCGGCTTCTGGCAGCGCAGCCGGGGATAGACGCGCCCCAAACAAGTCTCAGGATGGCTCGGTCAGAGACCGGCCAGAGCAAGCGTCTCAGGATGGCTCGGTCGGAGACCGGCCAGAGCAAGGTCTCAGGATGG
>JACSRL010000516.1 GCA_014879765.1 Anaerolinea sp.
CGATCCGCCAGGCGTCCCGCCGGGCCGACACGGGCGAGACGCCCTTGAGATCGTTGTCAAGACACCTTTACGGAGACCTCATGTCCACCCTCTTGCTGAAAAACGCCGATCTGCTGATCACCATGGACGACGCGCGGCGCACGATCGCCGGCGGCGGACTGTTCGTGCGCGACAACGTCATCCAACAGGTGGGGCCAACGGCGGAACTGCCGGCTGAGGCCGCTCAGATCATCGACGCGCGCGGCATGGTGGTTCTGCCCGGCCTGGTCAACACCCACCACCATCTCTACCAGACGCTGACCCGCTGCCTGGCCGTGGATGACGGGCTGTTCGGCTGGCTGCGCACCCTCTACCCCATCTGGGCGCGCATGAACGGCGAGGCGGTCTACGTGTCGGCCAAAGTGGGTCTGGCGGAGCTGCTGCTCAGCGGCTGCACCACCTCCAGCGATCACCTCTATCTCTACCCCAACGGCAGTCGCATCGACGACGAGATCCAGGCCGCGCAGGAGATCGGCATCCGCTTCCACGCCACGCGCGGCTCCATGAGCCTGGGCGAGAGCCAGGGCGGGTTGCCGCCCGACAGCGTGGTGGAGACGGAGGAGGCGATCCTGCGCGACTGCCGGCGGGCCATCGAGACCTTCCATCAGGCGCAGCGCTACGGCATGGTGCGGGTGGCGCTGGCGCCGTGCAGCCCCTTCAGCGTCACCGCGGATTTGATGCGCGAGAGCGCGGCCCTGGCGCGCAGCTACGGCGTGCGCCTGCACACCCACCTGGCCGAGACGCTGGACGAGGAGCAGTTCTGCCTGGCGACCTTTGGCCAGCGCCCTGTGGCCTACGTGGAATCGCTGGGCTGGACCGGCGACGACGTGTGGCACGCGCACTGCGTCCACATGAGCGACGCGGAGATCAGCCTCTTTGCCCGCACCGGCACGGGGGTGGCCCACTGTCCCAGCAGCAATATGCGTCTGGCCAGCGGCATCGCGCCGGTGACGGCCTGGCGGCAGAGCGGCGTGCGCGTCGGCCTGGGGGTGGATGGTTCGGCCAGCAACGATTCGAGCCACATGCTGGCCGAGGCGCGCCAGGCCATGCTCTTGCAGCGGGTCGGCGGTCGAGCAGCCGAAGGCATATCGAGACCCGATGCCGGCGCGATGAGCGCGCAGCAGGCGCTGGAGCTGGCCACGCTGGGCGGCGCGGCCGTGCTGGGCCGCGACGACATCGGCGCGCTGGCCCCCGGCATGGCGGCCGACTTCATCGGCTATCGGCTGGAGCGGCTGGAATTCGCCGGCGCGACCCACGACCCGCTGGCCAGTCTGGTCTTCTGCACCCCGGTCAACGTGGATCTGTCGGTGATCAACGGCCGCCTGCGGGTGCAGGCAGGCCAGATCGTGGACCTCGACCTGCTGCCATTGATCCGGCAGCACAACGCCATTAGCCGGGCGATGATACGCGATGAAATGCCTCTACAGGGATTGGTTTGATCAAAACAATGGACGATATGTCAAATCAGGCAACCTATCATTCCGACTCTGATGTGTCGCCAGAGAGTCAAGACCAGACAATCAGAGAACCTTCTATATATCAAGGTTTGTTGTTCTCTGAGAATGAGACATTTCTTGATGTTCAAACATCTTATGTCGACAAGCTAGAGCGTATACTCTACAGTGATCTGAGTTTTCAGGGATTTGACACCAGCTATGCATCCCATGATCTGCATGCATTTCCAGCCAAGTTCCCTCCACAACTGCCTCGCAAATTCATCCTTGGCCTCACTCAGCCAGGAGACGTCATTTTAGATCCGATGATGGGATCTGGTACCACCATAGTAGAGGCTTACTTAAATGATCGCCAAGCCGTTGGTTTTGATATCGACCCTTTGGCAAGGTTGATCACAGGAGTCAAAACAACTCCACTTGAAGCTGAGATAGTTATCGATGTCGGCAAAGCAGTATTAAAACGAGCAACTATCTCCGTCCAGAATGATGGTCACCACCTCCAAAGTCTGCTTGACACACGTTGGGACGAACAAACAAAGAAATTTGTAGACTACTGGTTCGCACTTGAGACTCAAATAGAACTTATTGCACTGATCACAGAGATCGAGCGGATTGACGATGAGAGGATCAAAGACTTTCTGAAACTTGTGTTTTCTGCCTGCATCATCACCAAATCAGGCGGTGTTTCACTGGCTTTTGATTTAGCACATACCCGCCCACACAGAGCGAAAATTGTATTGACACCGTCAGGCGAGCTAGTATTAGGAAATAACCACCATGGCGATCCTTCTCCAAGAGTCCAATTACTGACAAAAACGCTGCGGTCACCACTTATCGAGTTTCAGAAGCGACTACAACAAAATGTCAGGAGCTTGATTGAGATACCTGTCGATAAGCACACGCCAAGTCTTAATTTAGCAGATGCTCAAAGTATGCCTCTGGAGGCAGAGTCTGTTGACTTAGTTGTAACATCTCCACCATATGCATCCAATGCGATTGATTATATGCGGGCACACAAATTTTCGCTGGTTTGGTTGGGTTATTCCGTTGACCAACTGACAAACACGCGTAGCTATTGCATCGGAGGAGAAAACACCGCATCATTTTCATTTGAAGAATTGCCGTCGTTTACGACATCTATTGTCGCAAAGGTAACCGCAATCGACGAAAAAAAAGGCTCTGTATTGCAACGCTATTATTCAGAAATGTATCGCGTCCTGTGCAGTACCTATCGCGTCCTAAGACCCGGGAAAGCTGCTGTTTTTGTTGTTGCCACGTCAAACATGAGAGGTGTCGATACTCAAACACAAAATTGCCTTGCGGATATCGGACAAATGATTGGCTTTGAAGTACCGGCAATAGGCATCAGACACCTGGACAGGAATCGACGAATGATGCCTGCTGGTATGAAAATCGATCACACATCACAAATCCAACAGCGAATGCACGAAGAATTCGTGTTGGGTTTCTACAAACCAATCTGACGACCAGTATCACGAGGTGAATTGCATGAACATTTCCGAGTTAAGACAAGAATACCACCGCCGAATCTGTAGTGAGATCATTCGCATTTCACATGGCGCGAAGGGCGATTATCCCAACTTCGCAGATGGTAGCAGCGTACTGAGTACTAACTATGCCTGGGGCATCCTGAAACAACTATCATGTAAAAGGAACGACAATAAGCTGAAGGGACAAACAGCGGGAACGAGATTCGAACGAATCACAAAAGACTTCGTTGAGGATTCCCTAACCTATTTACAGCATGTTCGTCCAGGTGAGTTTGAGTACTTCGTTCGCGAAAGTATCACTCAGTTCACACAATACGACCACTTGAATTACATTTCACGCGCCTTCAAGGGAGACGCAGTCCTCGCTTCTGCATTTGGAGGAGATTACGTTGTTCAAGCGGACATCACTGTGGGCAAAAAGCCGATGTCTGATGCTCTGATAGACGAGCACGGCATCTTGAGGAACAGTGCAGACGATCATGCGAAATACACAATCCTCAGGGAACGCAATTCACCGCACCAAATTCTACACGCTGTAATTTCCTGCAAGTGGACTATTCGAACTGATCGGGCCCAAAACACCAGAACAGAAGTGTTAAACTTGATCAGAAATCGAAAGGGACATCTTCCCCACATCGTTGCAATAACGGCGGAGCCGTGGCCAGCACGGATTGCCGCGCTGGCATTGGGAACTGGTGACCTTGATTGCGTATATCACTTCGCTTTGCCAGAGTTGATCGAAACAGTCAACGAATCTGGTAGCGAAGATGCTATTGAATCGTTAAAGATTATGGTGGACGGCAAACGGCTCCGAGACGTCAGCGACCTGCCATTTGATCTAGTTGCTTGATTTTCAACATAATGGCTCATAGTCGAAGACATCAAAATCACAACATTCCAACCATGCAAGATTTGATCCAACAAGTCGCTGATATCCTCACCGATGCTCAACGTTTGGTCGTCCTGACCGGCGCGGGGATCAGCAAGGAAAGCGGCATCCCCACCTTTCGCGAGGCGCAGCAGGGGCTGTGGGCGCGGCACGATCCACAGCGGCTGGCCACGCTGCAAGGCTTTCTGGCCAACCCCAAGCTGGTCTGGGACTGGTACCAGTTCCGCCTGGGTCTGGTGGAGCAGGCGCAGCCCAACCCCGGCCACACTGCCATCGCCGAGCTGGAGCGGCGCCTGCCCCACGTGGCTGTCATCACCCAGAACGTGGATGGGCTGCACGCGCGGGCCGGCAGCCGGCAGGTGCTGGAGCTGCACGGCAACATCCATCGTTTCAAGTGCCTGCGCAACCACAGCAACCTGAGCATGGCCGATCTGGCCGGCCAGGAGGCCACCCCGCCCCTCTGCCCGCATCCCGGCTGCCAGGCGCTGGTGCGGCCCGATGTGGTCTGGTTCGGCGAAAACCTGAGCTACAGCGTTCTCAACCGGGCCGTGGCTGCCAGCGAAGCCTGCGACGTGATGCTGATCGTCGGCACCAGCGGCGTGGTGCAGCCGGCCGCCAGCCTGCCCTACAACGCCCGCCGCGCCCGCATCATCGAGATCAACCCGGAAGAAAGCGAGCTGACCGACCTGGCCCAGGTGTATCTGGCCGGGCCAGCCGGCGAGATGCTGCCGCAGGTGTTGGCAGCGATGCGGTGATCAGTAAACGGTAAGCAGTGAACGGTAAACAGTGACCAGAAGACTCACGGATGCCATCCACCGTCCACCGATCACCGATTACCGTTCACTGACAACCGTCCGCCACCTCAAGGAGTCGATACCCATGGACTGGACTAACCGCACTGTCTTAGTGACTGGCGCCGGCGGCTTCATCGGCAGCCATCTGACCGAGCGTCTGATCGACGAGGGTGCGCAGGTGCGCGCCTTTATCCGCTACACCTCGCGCGGCGATTTAGGGATGCTCAACCTGCTGCCGGCCGATAAACTGGCCGCGGTGCAGGTGATCGGCGGCGACCTGCGCGATGTGGAGGCGGTGCGCGGCGCGGTCAAAGGGGTGGACACGATCTTCCACCTGGGCGCGCTGATCGCCATCCCCTATTCCTACGTTCACCCGCGCGAGGTGATCGAGGTCAACGTGCTGGGCACCACCAATGTGCTGATGGCCGCCCGCGATTTCGCCGTGCGGCGCATGGTTCACACCAGCACCAGCGAGGTCTACGGCACCGCGCAGTATGTGCCCATCGACGAACAGCACCCGCTGCAAGGCCAGTCGCCCTATTCGGCCAGCAAGATCGGCGCCGACAAGATCGTGGAGAGCTTCGTGCGCTCCTTCGAGCTGCCCGTGGCCACGCTGCGCCCCTTCAACACCTACGGCCCGCGCCAATCAGCCCGCGCGGTGATCCCCACCATCATCACCCAGGCGCTGGCCAGGGATGAGATTCGCCTCGGTTCGTTGACCCCGCAGCGCGATCTGACCTTTGTGGCCGACACCGCCGATGGCTTCATGCGCATGGCAACGCACGACGCGGCCGTGGGCCAGGAGGTCAACATCGGCGCCGACGCCACCATCTCCATCGGCGAGCTGGTGCAAAAGATCCTGCGCATCGTCGGCCGCGAGCTGCCCATCGTCAGCGAGGAGCAGCGCATGCGGCCGGCCGGCAGCGAGGTGCTGCGCCTGTGGGCCGACAACCGCAAGGCGGGCGCGCTGATCGGCTGGCGGCCGCGGGTGTCGCTGGACGAAGGGCTGGCCCGCACCGTGGACTGGATCCGCGGCAACCTGAGCCGCTATCGCCCCGGCGTCTACGAGGTGTAGGCAGGTTGCAAGTCACCCTGTCACCCCCTCACCCTGTCACCCAACTATGCAAGCAGTCATTCTTGCCGGCGGCAAAGGCCGGCGTCTGCGTCCCTACACCACCGTGCTGCCCAAGCCGCTGATGCCGCTGGGCGAGATGCCCATCATCGAGGTGGTGCTGCGCCAACTGGCGGCCAGCGGCTTCAACCAGGTCACGGTGGCCGTGGGCTACCTGGCCGAGCTGTTGATGGCCTATTGCGGCGATGGCAGCAAATACGGCCTGGATCTGAGCTACTCGCGCGAGGAAACGCCGCTGGGCACGGCCGGCCCGCTGGCCTTGATCGATGGGCTGGCCGGCGGCGACAGCTTCCTGGTGATGAACGGCGACGTGCTGACCAGCCTGGACTTTGCCGCGCTGGTGCAGCGCCATCAGGCCAGCGGCGCGGCGGCCACCATCGCCACCCATCAGCGCCAGCAGCAGATCAACTATGGCATCATCGAGAGCGATGACGCTGACCGGGTGACGGCCTACATCGAAAAGCCCCAGTATCATTACCAGGTGAGCATGGGCGTCTACGTGTTGACGCCGGCCGTGTTGGAATACATCCCGCGCGGCCACTACCTGGATCTGCCCGACCTGGTGCGCACCTTGATGGCCGCCGGCCGGCCGGTGCTGGCCTATCCCTTCGACGGCTACTGGCTGGACATCGGCCGCCACGACGACTACGAGCAGGCGGTGGAGGAGTTCGAGGCCATGCGGCCCATGTTGCTGGGTGCGGGGGAACGCCTGTAGCCATGGGCGAGCGCCTGCGCGTTCTCTTCGTGACGGCCTGGTTTCCGAACAGCCGATCTCCCATGGAGGGGGTTTTCGTGCGGGAACACGCCCGAGCAGTGCAGATCTACGACGATGTAGCGGTTCTGCACGTGGCTGGTCATGACCCCACCGTGAAGGGCTTGTTCCGTTTGGAGGAAGAACACAACGCCAGCCTGACAGCGGGCCTGCCCACCATTCGCTCCAGCCATCATCGCCTGCCATTTCCCGGTCTCTCCGCCGCCACCTATGGCGCAGGCGCGATGGCGGCAGTTCGCCGCCTTGAACAGCGCGGATTTCGCCCCGACATCGTCCATGCGCACGTATACAGCGCCGGACGGCCGGCCGCCTTGATCGCCGGTTGGCGACATCTTCCCCTGGTGCTGACCGAGCACTCCTCGGCGTTTCCGCGCCGGCTGCTGACGGCAAGGCAAGTGCGCCTGGCGCGCCAAATCATGGCCCGCGCCGCACGGGTGATGCCTGTGAGCCAGGCATTGCAGCGAGGTATCGAGGATTACGGCATCCGCGCGACCTTTCAGGTCATACCCAACGTCGTCGACCTGGCGGTTTTTCATCCGACCGTCGGCGACCAGGAGGCCAGCGCCATGGAGACGACACCGATGCCAGAGGCGGCGCCAGACACCCGGCATTGCCTGCTGTTCGTCGGTGGACTGACACCGATCAAGGGGACGCCGGATCTGCTGGCCGCGCTGGCAACGCTCAATCAGACTCGGCGCGACTGGCGGCTGGAGGTGGTGGGCGATGGCGCCCAGCGCGCTGAGTGCGCTGCGCTGGTTGCCCGCCTCGATTTGTCTGATCAGGTGCGCTTCCACGGCTTCCAGCCCAAATCGGTGGTGGCAACCTTCATGCGACAGGCCGATTTCCTGGTGTTGCCCAGCCTGTGGGAGAACTCGCCGTGCGTGATCATTGAGGCCATGGCCAGTGGATTGCCGGTTATCGCCAGCCGCGTGGGCGGAATTCCTGAGCTGGTGACCGAAGACACAGGCATTCTGACCCCACCTGGCGACCCCGCTCTGCTTGCCGCTGCGCTGGCGCAGGCACTGCAGCAACCTGATCGATTCGAGCGTCGCCGGCTGGCAAGCAAGGCTAGACGTTACGAGCCCGCGGTTGTCGGACGGGACATCGACGCCGTCTACAGAGAAGTCCTGAAATGAACCCATACACACCGTTACCTGATGCGCCGCTGCTGCGCGGGAGGCAAGAGTTCGTGCTGAATGCCTGTCGCGGCAAGCGCGTTCTCCATCTGGGGTGCGTCGACGCCGGCCTGACTCTGGAGCGTTTCCAACACGGCGAGTTGATGCACCAGAAACTTGATCTGGTGGCCAGTGAACTGTGGGGCGTAGATGTCGATGCCGGGGGCATGGCTTTTCTGCGCCAACACGGCTTCGAGCATTTGTTGACGGTGGACATTTCACTGCCTGACGATGCATCGGTTGAAGCCATACGCCTGCTGCACGCCAAGGATTTCGACGTGATTCTGGCGACCGAAGTGCTGGAGCATCTGCCGAATCCGGCGAACTTCCTGGCTGCAGTGCAGCGGCTGATGACGCCGGGTCACACACAGTTCATCGTCACCGTGCCCAACGCCTTTCGCGTCGACACCCTGCTGTGGATGTGGCGAGGTGTCGAATATGTTCATCCCGACCACAACTATTGGTTCTCGTATGCAACGATCACCGCGCTGATGGGCAAAGCCGGCTTCGTCATCCAAAGCGTCTATCCCTATTCCTTCCAGTCGTCACAAGTGCTGCCCAACAAAGTGCGGCGGCTGTTTCGACCCAGCAGGGCCAGGACAGACGTTCAGTCCGCTGCTGCGCCTCGCGCCCCGGCTGCCCAACGCCAGAAATCACCCGGCGCCTACTTCAAGTCACTGCCCAAACGCCTGTTGGTGGCCGCGCTCTACCGCCGCACACCGTTCTGGGGCGATGGTCTGCTGGTAGTAGCGACAACAGACACCCATGATTGAGCATATTCTGGACAGGTTCAGACAGGCGAAGGCTCTGATGGTGCGCAGCCCCTTTGCACGCAACGTCACCTCCACCTTCACTGTGCAGATCCTCTCCCTGTTGCTGGCCACCGTGAACGCGGCCGTGATCGCGCGAGTGCTGGGGCCGTCAGGCAAGGGCATCCTGGCATTGACCGTGCTGGCGCCCAACATCTTTGCCCTCTTTCTGAGCGGCGGCATCAGCGTGGCCAATGTCTACTACATCGGCCAGAAACGTTTCGACCTGCCCACGCTCAGCGCCAACGCCACCGCCTTCACCGTGATGGCCACGGGATTGGGGGTTGCCATCGCCGCGGTGCTCTACACCACTGGCCTGATGGAAAAGCTGTTGCCGGGCGTTCCGCCGGGCCTGCTGGCCCTGTCCATGCTGGGACTGCCTTTCAGCCTGCTCAACAGTTACTTCATCAGCCTGTTGCAAGGGCGGCAACTGATCAGCCAGATCAACCTGGTCAGCCTCATGCAGCGGGGCAGCACGGTGGTGTTGAGCTTGTTGACGGTGGCGCTGCTCGGCTGGGGATTGACCGGCGCGGTGCTGGCTGTGCTGGCTTCCAGCGTGCTGTCAGTAGCAGTGCTCGGCGTGATGCTGCGCCGCCTGGGCGCGCGTTTCTGGCCGCGCTGGAACCGGTTGGTGATCAAAACGACGCTCAAGTTCGGTCTGCGCGGCTATGTCGCCAACGTCTTGCAGTTCTTCAACTACCGGCTGGACCTGTTCCTGGTGAACTATTTTCTGGGCCCCAGCAGCACAGGCATCTACACAGTCGCCGTGGCGATGGCCGAAATGCTGTGGTATCTACCCAACGCCGTCGGTTTCGTCATCTTTCCCAAGTCAGCCAACACCAAGGCCGAAACCATGAACCGCTTCACGCCGCGCGTCTTCCGTCTTACCATGGCCTTGACAGCGGCCGGCGCGGTGGCGATGGCCATTTTCGGCAAACCCTTCATTGACATTGTCTATTCGCCCGCTTTCGCCAGCGCCTACGGCCCCATGTTGGCGCTCTTGCCAGGTGTGGTGCTTCTGGGCGGCGGCAAGGTGCTGACCAACGAAATCGCCGGCCGCGGCTATCCCCAGTACAACTCGATTGCTTCCGGCGTGTCGCTGGTTCTGACCATCGGCCTTGATCTGCTGTTGATCCCGCGTCTGGGCGTGTTGGGTGCAGCCGTGGCCTCCAGCGTCGCCTACATTGCGATTTTCATCCTGGCCCTGGTATTCTACCGGTCGGTGGTCAACCGGCAGCGAAAGATGCTGCGGCAGACCTCGGCATGACCCGCCAACGGGATGATTGGCTGATGGGAACTGCTCAGGCATGGCATTAGAAACCGGGCTGGTAACTGCTCAGCCGGCGGGCCAAACGTTAGTTGAGTAGGCGTCTGCGCCGTATCGAAACCAACGTTTGGCCCGCCGGCGGGTGCGTGTATGTTGATTTCGACACTTGCACCTGCGCTGCGTTTCGGCGTAAACGCTTGCGTTTATGCAGGTGTACGGCGGCCTACTCAATCAATGTACACGCACCCGCCGGTTGAGCAGTTACGATTTGGGTGTGTTCAAAGTGACTCAAGAGTTGTATTTTGGTGTCTTGAAGGGTAAGCTTAGGGTGTAAGGCCATCTGTGTAACGAAG
>JACSRL010000541.1 GCA_014879765.1 Anaerolinea sp.
CACAATGGTGGCGCCGCTGCCGCCGATGTTCTGCGCCATGGCCACGTTGGCATCGTGTACCTGGTTGGCGCCGGCCAATCCCTGCAGCTGCATGGTGGCCTCCACCACCTGGTAGACGCCCGTGGCGCCGACCGGATGGCCGCGCGCCTTCAGCCCGCCCATGGTGGCAATGGGCAGCCGTCCTTCCAGGGTGATCTCCCCCTCCTCGGCCAGGCGCACGCCGCGGCCGCGCTCGGCGAAGCCGTTGGCCTCCAGCGCCAGCGCCGCCATGATGGTGAAGGCGTCGTGTACCTCGAACAGATCGATATCGTTGTGCGACAGGCCGGCCTGCTGCAAGGCCTTGCGACTGCTCAGATAGGCCGCGTCCAGCCAGAGCGGATCGCGCCGGTCGTGGATCGCCAGGCTATCGGTGGCCACAGCCGAGGCCGCGATGCGCACCGGCCGCCGGCCGCTGCCCAGCGTCCGGGCGAATTCCTCGGAGACCAGCACCAGCGCGGCCGCGCCGTCGCAGATGGGGGAGCTGTCCATCAGATTGATGGGGTCGGCGATCATGGTCGCCTTGCGATAGCTCTCCAGGGTGATGGCCTGGGGAAACATGGCGTTGGGATTGCCGACCGCGTTGTGATGCGCGTTGACGGCGAAATAGCCGAACGCGCCGTGCGGCACGTCGTATTCGTGCATGTAGCGGCGCATCAGCAGCGCGTTGAGCGCCACAAAAGTCACCCCCTCGGCCGCCTCGTACTCCTGATCCGCGGCCATCACCAGGCCGGCCGTGGTCTCGCGCCCCACGGTGTCGGTCATCTTCTCCACGCCGGCCACGATGACCACATCGTGCAGCCCGCCGGCCACCGCCATGTAGCCGGTGCGCAGCGCGGCCGCGCCCGAGCCGCAGGCCGCCTCGACCTTGTAGGCCTCGATGCCGCGCAGCCCCACAAAATCGGCCACCAGCGCGCCCAGATGCTCCTGGCCCACCAGGTCGCCCGACAACATGTTGCCCACGTACAGGGCATCGGCGCGCTCCACGGCCGCGTCGCGCAGCGCGGGGATGATGGCGTCGTGCGCGATGTGCCGCAGCGAACGCTCCCACTGCTCCCCCACCGGAGTCTGGCCGATGCCGGCGATGTATACTTGTCTCATGGTCGTTCAATCCTAACGTAAAGATAACCGCTCGGGCCGGTCTCCTGACCGAGCCCGCTGTTTTTCATTGACGGTTGCCTGCCCAGCGTGTGAATATCTACTTCATCAACAGCTTGCCGCGCATGCGCGCGTAGGTCGCATAGTCGATCTCCACGCGGCGGGCGATGTAGTCCTGGGTCTGCGGCGCGCGCAGACGCGCGGCCTCGATGCGTTCGGTGATCTCCAGCGAGAAGGCGTCGCTGCCCGCGCCGGAGCCGAAGGAGACCACCAGCACCCGGTCGCCTGGCCGCGCCTCGTCCAGCACCGCGGTCAGGCCGACCAGCGACGAGCCGGCGTAGGTGTTGCCGATGCGCCCCACCAGCAGGCCGGCCTGGATCTGCTCCGGCTTGAAGCCCAGCAGCCTGGCCGCGCGCTGGGGAAACTTGACGTTGGGCTGGTGCAGCACCGCGTAGCGATAGTCGCCCGGCTGGCGGCCCAGCTCAGCCAGCATGAGCTGCGCGGCGCTGGTCACATGGTGAAAATAGGCCGGCTCGCCGGTGAAGCGTTGGCCGTGGCTGGGATAATGGGCATGGGCGCGGCGCCAGAAATCAGGCGTGTCGGTGACATAGGAGAGGGAGGCCTCGATCAACGCCAGGCTCTCCTCGGCGCGGCCCAGGAGGAAGGCCGCGCCGCCGGCCGCGGCCGTGTACTCCAGCGCGTCCCCTGGCCGGCCCTGGGCCGTGTCCATGCCGATACTCAGGGCATAGGGCGCCATGCCGGAGCCGACGAAGCCGATGGCGGCCTGCATGGCCTCGGTGCCGGCCTTGCAGGCAAATTCCCAGTCGGCCGCCTGGGTCAGCGGCGTGATGCCCAGCGCCTCGGCCACGATGGTCGATGTGGGCTTGACCGCGTAGGGGTGCGATTCGCTGCCCACCCAGACGGCGCGGATGCGCTGCGGGTCGATCTGGCCGCGGGCCAGCGCGTTGCGCGCCGCCTCGATGGCCATGCTGGCCGTGTCCTCGTCCAGCCCGGCCACCGCTTTTTCCTTGATGGGCAGCTCCGCGTCCCGGCCGCTCCAAACCCGCGCCACCTCGCGCGCCGGCAGACGGTACATGGGCACATAGGCGCCATACCCGACGATGCCCACCGGCCGGTTGGGACGCAACAACACGCTATCTTTTGTTTCGGTCATCTGCAAAACTCCATACACATGCTCACAAAGCCCCAGACCTGAATAAGTTCAGGACTCCAGGACTCGTTCAGGCAAAAAGCATCAGTCCTGCCAATCACCCTGCAATCCGCTTCCTTCATCATTCATCCTTCATCTTTCATCATTCATCATTCCGCCAGCAAGAATCTCCGCCGCGCGCGCGACTCGAATCTGGCCCTCGGCGATCAGTTGAGCAGCCACCTGCTCCACCAGGCCGGCCGGCGCGCCGGCGGCCAGCGCCACGTGGCGGGCGTGCAGCGCCATGTGCCCCGCCTGGATGCCCTCGGCGGCCAGGGCGCGCAGCGCGGACAGGTTCTGCGCCAGCCCCACGGCCGCCATCACCTCGGCCAGCTCGCGGGCGGTGGCGACGCCCAGGATCTTCAGGGCCACCTGCGCGGCCGGATGCACCCGGGTGACGCCGCCGACGATCCCCACGGCCAGCGGCAGCTCGATGCGCCCTGCCAGGGCCGGCTCGCCGTCGTCGCCGGCCACCACGCGCCAGTCGGTCAGGGCGCGATAGTGCCCATCGCGCGCCGCGTAGGCGTGAGCCCCGGCCTCCAACGCCCGCCAGTCGTTGCCGGTGGCGATGGCCAGCGGATCGATGCCGTTCATGATGCCCTTGTTGTGGGTGGCAGCCCGGTAGGGGTCGGCCCAGGCGAAGGCGTTGGCCTCGGCGATGCCGGCGGCCACCGGGGCGCCCTCCACGCCGTCGCCGGCGAAAGCGCGCACCGGGATCTGGCAGCTCGCCCAGGCCAGGCGGCGATCGCTGAGATTGCTCAGGATGCGCAGCCGGGCCCGGCCGCCGGACAGCGCCTCCAGCAGCGGCGCGGCAGCCTCAGCCGCGGTGTTGACCGCGTTGGCGCCCATCGCGTCGCGGCAGTCCAGCAACAGGTGGACAATCAGCATCGGCCCGGCCGGCGTGTCGGGCAGATGGCGCACCTCGACGCCGCGGAAGCCTCCGCCGGCCCGCACGATGGAGGGGTGCAGCGGATCGATCAGCGCGGCCAGGCGGGGCCGCGCGGCCAGAATCGCCTGCTCGGCCTGCGCCGGGTCAGGTACCTCCAGCAACTGCACCTGGCCGATCATCACCGGCTCGCTGCTGCCGGCCGTGAAGCCGCCGCCGGCCCGCGCCAGCCGCGCTGCATTGCTGACCGCGGCGATCACCGACGGCTCTTCCACGGCCATGGGGATCAGATAGTTGCGCCCGTTGACCAGGAAGTTGACGCCCAGGCCCAGCGGCAGGGCAAAGAGCCCCAGCGCGTTTTCCACCAGATGGTCCGCCTGCTCGACGCTGAGGCCGGCGCGCAGGGCGGTCAGGTCGGCGTCGTCCAGGCCAGCCCAGCCGGCCACGGTCAGCAGGCGCTGCTCCAGGGTTTGGCGATAGAAGCCGCTCAGCCGCGACGAGGGTCGTTGATCCATCCGTGCCACGCTTTCACACAAAAACGCTCCACGGCCATGAGACGGCAGGAGCGCTGGCTAACAAAAAGGGTGTGTTCACGACGAGACTTCCGACGGTGCCGCACCGGCCGAGTCTTGCCAGCGAAGTCCTTTGCCGTCAACAGCCTGGCATAGCTTCAACCGGCCGGCTTTGCCGTCCGAAGTCTGGGACATCATAACACCCTGCACTATAGCAGATCGTTGCTTCCAAAAGCTACCAAATCGGGGCTACAGCCCGCCGATCGCGCTGGCAAAAGCTGCCACTGCCGCGCTGAGCGGCTTTTGCCAGACGGTGGGCAGGAAGGCGGGCAGCAGAATGGCCAGCAGGCCCAGCCCGGCCAGCACGATGATGATCCGATCCTCGCGCTCCAGCAGCAGGTTGCGCAGCGGGCCCAGCAGCGCGCTCAAGCTGCGGATCACGCCCACGGCCAGCCCCACAGCGCCGGCCAGCACCACCACGGCTTGCAGCCAGTCGGCGCTGCCCAGCGCCTGCAGCAGCGCCCACTGGCCGGCAAAGCCGGCCGTCAGCGGCATGCCCGCCAGGCTGAGCGTCCCCAACAGGAAGGCAGCCGAGGACCACGGCAGCCGGGTGCCCAGCCCCTGGATATGGGCGAAGTCGGTCTGGCCGCCGGCGCGCTGGCGGATGACGGCCAGGCCGTAGGCCGAGACGACCATAGCGACGCCGCGGGCGATCAGCAACAGCCAGACCAGCGCCCAGGAGCCGCGCGCGCCCAGTCCCAGCGCGATCAGCACCGCGCCGTAGGCAAAGAGGGAGGCGTAGCTCCACAGCCGGCCGAGGTGGGTCTGCACCGCGCCGGCCAGCCCCGCCCACAGGCAGGTGGCCATGCCGCCGTAGAGCAGCAGCTCGGCCAGGCGCACCGTGGGCAGGGTGTAGGAGATCGCCGCCCCTTGCAGCCACTGGAACTGCACCAACAGCCCTTGCAGCAGGGTCACAGCCGAGGCCGACAGGGCGATCAGCAGCCAAGCTGCCACCAGGGGCGGCCCCTCTTCGCCCAGGCTGAAGGCGGGACCGTGCAGCGGCCAGGGGGCCAGCAGCAGCAGCAGGCCGATGCTGGCCAGTTGGCCGGCCGTGCGCAGGGTCACGGCATTCTCCGGGTCCAGCGGCGTCTGTGCGACATACCAGGCGGCCAGGAGAAAGAGGGGGATGGCCAGCACCGGCAGCCACAAGGGGCGCAGCGCGCCGCGCGTGCTGCCCTGCCGGCCGGCCTGGATGACGAAGGTGGCCACCACCATGATCACGGCCAGCAGGATCGGCGCCAGCCAACTGGGCCGGATGGTGAGCGCGGCGGCGAAGAGGCTCCACAGCGCCAGGCCGAAGGGGAAGAAGGTGCGCCCCTGCGCCACGCGCCAGACGGCCAGATAGATGCCGGCCAGCGCCAGGGCCAGCCAGCCCAACACCCATTGCGCGGCGGCGTCCAGGACAAAGGTCTGATCCAACAGCACCGCGGGCGCGTTGACGAGCACGACGCGGCCCAGGAAGAGCACGGCCTCGTCGTTGGGCCAGCGCCACAGCAGCCAGCCCAGGGTCAGCGCGGCCAGGCCGGCCAGAATGGTGGAGGGCAGCGGCCACCGGCGCAGCAGATAGACCAGCAGCGCGGCCAGCAGCGGCAGGGTAAAGATGACGACGACGCCAGACATCATTCCTGGCCCCCTGGCTCATCGGCCCACAGCGGGCCGCGGGCGATCATCAGGTAGCCGGTTGCCAGCGCCAGCAACAGCTCCAGCGAGCTGAGCAGCCAGATCAGATCAGGCGTTGGCTGAAGGACGGCCACCACCAACTGGGTAGCTGCCAGCCAGAGCAGCAGGGCGATGCCGGTCTGCAACGCTTCGGCGCCCAGGGCCAGCCCCAGCAGCCCGAACGCGCCCAGCCAGAAGACGGCGAAACGCACGTCGGCGGGCAGCATGGGCAGCGGCAGTTGGGAGCGCAGCACCACCAGCCACAGGGCCAGAGTCAACGCCAGCAGGCCGCGAAAGAGGGTGGTGGAGGCCAGCGGCCGCGCCTGCACCCCCTGGCTGTGGCGGAAGGGGAGGAAGCGCCCGCCCCAGCCGGCCTGCTGGGCTGAGAGATACCAGATCAGCGCGGCAAAGCCGCCGGTGATGACGCGCAGCAGCGCCCATTGCGGCGGCAAGATGTTGGCGGTCAGCAGCGCCAGCCCCACGTAGACCAGCATCAGCGCGGCCAGCGCCAGCCGCCAGTCCAGGGCCGCCACCGCCACCATCACCGCCACACCGATGACGATCAGCGTGGGCAGGCCGGCCAACGGTTGCGCCTGGGCAAAGAGCGTTTCCAGGTCGGGAAAAGGTGGGAGAGGTTGCATGAGAGATGACAGGGTGAGAGGATGACAGGGCGGCGTCACATGCCGAAGACCAGGATGGCGATCAGCAGAGCCAGGGCGACCCAGCCCAGATAGCCCTCTCCTTCGACGATTTGCAGGGCATTGCGCCAGCCGAGCTCGATCCAGCCGGCCAGCCAGCCGGCGCCAGCCAGCAGCCAGCCCAGGCTGACCACGGCGCCCAGGCGCTGCCGCCAGCGCCGGAACCAGGTGTCCGGTCGTCGGGCCAGCCGGTGGAGAAGCACGCCCAACGCCAGCGCGGCGCCAATGGCGAGCAGGCCCGCCAGGCCAAGCTGGCCGAGCATGCCGCCCAGGGTCAGGACGTTGCTGAAGCCGGCCTGCATGGCCAGACGCGCGGGCTGGATGCCCCACAGCAGATCGGGAACCAACGCCAGGCCCAGCGCGGTCAACAGCCGCAGGATGTCCCAGGTTTCGCTCCGGCCAAGCAGTTGGCGCAGCGACTGGCCGGCCGGCAGCACGATGAGGGGCGTCTGCGGCCGGGGCGCATTCCAGCCGGCCAACGCCACGGCGATGGCCAACGCATCGACGCCCACGATCAGCGCCATCAGCGCCAGGTTGACGGGATCGGCCAGCGCGCGCGCGGGCATGCCGGTGGTCAACGGCAGCCCGGCCAGTGTGACCACGGCCAGGGCCATCGGCGCCCGCCAGCGCCACTGCTCGTCGATGGTCTGGCCCACGGCCAGCAGGATCAGCCCCAGCACCAGGCCGGCCAGGCCCCAGCCCAGGGCGTCGCGGCCGCTGGCCACGGGGGTCAGCGCCAGGATCAGCCACAGCCAGGTGGCGCGGCTGCTGCTCAGCAGGGCCAGACGATCGCGCTCCTGTGCGGTCCAGGCTGCCAGGCCTGCCAGCAGCGCCAGGAAGATGAGGATGGGCAGCCAGAGCGGGTTGGCAAACCACGCGCCGGCGCCCAGGGTGAAGACGCGTCCCAACAGCCAGGCGCCGGTGATCAGCGCCAGGCAGTTGACCAGAAGCTGGGTGCCCCGGTCGCGCGCCTGGCCGGAGGGGGCCAGCCACAGGTGCAAGGGGTAGGCGGCCATGCGCAGGGCTGCGACGACCAGCAGCAGCGCCATGGTCTCCGCGGGCAAGGGGGCCGTCGCCAGGCTGGCGGTGGCCGCGCCGCTGCCGGTGATGCCAATGGCAATCAACATCAGCAGGCTGCCCGTCACCTCCAGCCAGACGGGCGCCGTGCCCCCCCGGGCGCGGCTGCCGCGGGCGCGCGCCACCAACAGGATGTCGGCGGCCACCCAGGCGGCGCTGAGCGTCAACAGATTGTCTGTGACCACCGTCAGCGCGGCCGCGGCCAGCAGGGCAAAGCTGAGGCCGTGATAGGCGCCTGAGCGCTTGCCGGGCGAGCGCCCGGTCAACAGCACCGCGCCGCCGCCGGTCAGCAGGATCAGCAGCGTGGAAAGCCAGTTCCAGCCATCCAGCGCCCAGAGCAGGTGCAGCGGCGGCGTCACCAGCGGCCACCAGGTGAGCTGCCAGACCACGATGCCGCTGGCGCGCAGGGTCATCAGCAGCACGAAGCTGGCCGCCAGGGGCAGCAGCGTCAGGGGGGCCAGCGTCAGGGCGCGCCGCGGGCTGGAGAAGATGCGCAGCAGCGCGGCTGCAGCCATCAGGACCAGCGCCGGGCTGAGCGGCGAATGGAGCAGCTCGTTCATGCGCGCCTGAAGTCTACGAAGCGATAGCCGGCCCCGCGCTCGTTGAAGATGTAGCGCGGTTTCGAGGGGTCAGGCTCGATCTTCTGGCGCAGGTAGGCGACATAGAGGCGCAGGAGCTGGTTGTCGTCCACGTATTCGGGTCCCCACACCCGGGAAAGCAACTGTTCGTGGGACAACATGCGGCCAGGGTTCTGGATGAAATAGTGGAGCAGGCGGTATTCGGTGGGGCGCAGCTTGACCGGTTGCCCCTCGACCAGCACCAGGCGGTTGTCGAAGTCCACCTGAAGCCGGTCATCGACCTCCACCAGGCTGCTGCGCTCGGCCGGCGAGCTTAGCTCAACCCGGCGCAGCACTGCGTTGATGCGGCTGACCAGCTCGCGGGCGCTGAAGGGCTTGGTGACGTAGTCGTCGGCGCCCAGGTCCAGGCCCTTGATGCGCTCCTCCTCTTCGCCGCGCACGGTGAGCATGATCACCGGCGCCGGGGAGGTGCGGCGAATCTCGGCCAGGGTCTCGAAGCCGTCCAGGTGGGGCATCTCCACGTCCAGCACCACCAGGTTGGGCGATTCCTCGCGCACTTTGCGCACCGCTTCCAGCCCATCGCTGGCCTCGCTGACGGTGAATCCTTCCAACTCCAGGTTCATGCGCACGAAGCGTCTCATGCGCGGCTCGTCGTCGACGATCAGGATCGATTTAGTTGAAGCCATCGGCATATACCGGCAGTGTAAAAAAGAAGGTTGCACCCTGGCCCTGGCCGCTGCGCACCCAGATGCGGCCGCTGTGGGCCTCCACGATGGCTTTGCACAGGTAAAGGCCCAGGCCGGTGCCCTTGGTCTGGCGGCGCAGACCGGAATCGACGCGATAGAAGCTTTCGAACAGCCGCGTCTGCTCGTCGTCGGGGATGCCGATGCCCTGGTCGGCCACGTAGATGGTCACGTCATGGCCTTCCTGCCAGCCGCCGATGCGGATCGGCCCGCCCTGTGGCGAGTATTTGATGGCATTGCTGGCCAGGTTGTCCAGCACCTGGCGCAGACGCGCTTCGTCGGCCAGCACCAGGGGCAGGTCGGCGGGGAAATCCAACTCGAAGGTGTGGCGTTCGGTCTGTCTGCGAAAGCGTTCCACCACTTTCCCGGCCAGCCGGGCCATGTCCACCGCGCCGAGCTCCAGCTTGAAGACGCCGGCCTGGATGCGGCTGGCGTCCAGCAGGTTGTCGATCAGGGCGTTGAGCCGGTCGGCCTCCTCCTCGATCACCGCCAGGCTGTCGGCCACGGTGGCCCGGTCCCAGGCCGCGTCAGGCCGGCGCAGGGTGCCTGCATAGCCTTTGATCAACGCCACCGGGGTCTTGAGCTCGTGCGAGATGACGCTGATGAAGGTGGATTTCATCTGCTCGGCCTCGCGGAAGCGGGTGATGTCCACCACGTTGCCGATGATGTTGAGCAGGCGGCCTTCGCTGTCGTAGAGCGCGGTGTAGGTGACGCCCAAGGTCAGGCGTGAGCCGCCGGGGCGCAGCAGGTCGCCCTCGACGTAGTAGGAAGCCTGCGCCTGAGCCAGCCCGGCCGGGTCGAGCTCGCGCGGCAGGAGGGGGGCGTCGGCGGCGGCGCACAGGTTGGCGCCGACCGCGTTTTCCAGCGGCAGCACCTTCCAGCAGGGCTCGCCGCGCGCCTCCTCGGCCGGCCAGCCGGTCATCGCGGCCAGCGCCCGGTTCATCACCAGGACGCGGCGGTCGGGGGAGAGGATGAGCACGCCGTTGGCGCTGTTTTCGATGATCGCGTCCAGGCGTCGTTTCTCAGCCGAAATCTGCTCATAGAGGCGGGCGTTGCGCACGGCGATGGCCGCCTGATCGGCGAAGCTCTGCAAGACCTGGCGCTCGTTGACGCCGAAGGCTGCGCCGCCGCTGCGAAAGGCATAGATCGCTCCGATCAGCTCCTCGTCGCTGCGCAGCGGCATCTGCACCACCTGGCGCAGGGGGATGCCGGCGGCCGCGGACAACAACGACAACGACAACTCCGACAGGCCCCGGCCGCTCTCGCCCAGACTCGCCAAATCCCGCCCCTCGCGCAGCGCCGCCGCCACCTGAGCTGCCCGGGCCGGCGGCAGACCATAGATCGCCTGCTGCGCCAGCCGGCCGTCCGCCTGGCGCAGCACCAAGAGGCCCACCTCGGCGCCGACCATCTCCACGGCGCTGTTGAGGATCAGGCGCAACAGAGAGGGCAGGTCCAGCCGGGCGGTCATGGCCCGGCTGATGCGCAGCAGGTAATCGCGCTGGCGAAGTTGAAGAGACTGCATGAGTGTTGTGAAATCAGGCTTCGGGGATTGTCGCCCTGCGACGTGATGCGTGATGCGTGATGCGTGATGCGTGATGCGTGATGCGTGATGCGTGATGCGTGATGCGTGAT
>JACSRL010000018.1 GCA_014879765.1 Anaerolinea sp.
CGCTGCATGGCCTGCAAGAGCAGATCGGTGCCCTGGTAGGGGGCCAGCAGGCCCAGGTAGACCAGCAGCGGCCGGCCATCGGGCAGCTCCAGCCGCCGCCGCAACGCCTGCAAGGCCGGGCCGGGCAGCTCGGCAGCCGGCCGGAAGGCTGCGGGATCGACGCTGTCGGGCAGGGTGTGGATGCGGCCGGCCGGCACGCCCGCGCCGCTCAGCAGCCCGGCCGCGTGCTGGGAGCTGGCGAAAATAGCCCGCGGCTGGCGGTCGATCCAGCCCTCCAGCCAACGCAGCGCGGGCAGGGCCGGCGAGCGCGGCCGCAGAAAGCGGTGATCCAGCATCTCGGCCGTCAGGCTGCCCTGGAAATCGAAGACCAGCGGCGCGGCCAGCAGGCGGGCCAGGAGAGTTCCCAGCAGCGCCCCCTCGTGCAGATAGGCGTGGATGATGTCGGGCCGGCCGCCGGGGAAGCGCAGGCCGGCGCGCAGTGCGGTGGGGGCCAGCAGTGCGTCCAGCAGCAGCTTGCGCCGCGAGGAGCCCACCGGCATGGGCCGGCCCGCGGGCCAGAAGGGCGGCCGCGCGGTGGCCAGGCCGTCCACCTCGCGGCCTGCGGGGTAGGTGACGATGCGCACCGTGTGGCCGCGGGCCTGCAGCGCGGCCATCTGCCCGCGGATGCGCACGTGGCAGCCGTAGTCGGCAAAGAAGCCTGTCGGCGCCAGAGCCAGCAGGCGCAACGCAGGGATTACTCCTGCCCGGCCGGCGCGGCCGCCAGCTCTGGCCCTTCCCGCCAGAGCCGCTGGCGGAAGCGCCACAGCTCGCGAAAGGCGCGCTTGATCACGTCGGGGCGGGCGCCGGTCTGGCTGCCGGCCGTGCGCGGCAGATGGCTGACCGGCACCTCGGCAAAGCGGTAGCCGGCGCGCTTGGAGAGCACCAGCCACTCGGCGCTGAAGGTGGCCCCGCGCGACTGGATGTGCGGCGCCACGCGGACGAAGGTCTCGCGGCGCAGCAGCTTGAAGGCGCAGTCGATATCGCGCGCCGTGTAGCCGAAAAGCAGCGTCACCAGCGAGCTCCAGCCGTGGCCAAAGAGAACGCGCATGGGGGGATCGCGGCGGGGCGCGCGGTAGCCGACCACCAGGTCCGCCTCGGCCAGGTGCGGGATCAGCCGGTCGATCTCCTCCAGCTTGAACTGGCGGTCGGAGTCGGTGAAGAAGATCACATCCTTGCTGGCGTTGCTCAGCGCGGTGAAGACAGCCGCGCCGTAGCCCTGGTTGACGGTGTGGTTGACCGGCTTGAGCTGCGGGTACTGTTGGGCCAGCTCGGCCAGCACCTGGCCGGTGCGGTCCTTGCTGCCGTCGTTGGTGACGACGATCTCGAAATCGTCGAAGCGCGCCTGCATGATGGCCGCCACATCGGCGATCATCCCCGGCAGGTTGGCCTCTTCGTTGTAGGCCGGCATGCAGACGGAAAGGCTAAAGGGGTTCAAGGGAAGATTCCTGGTCTGTGAGTTGTGACACGCGGGTGTCCGGGCCATTATACGCCGCGCTCGCTGGCCGGTCAATAACCGGGGCGGGGCGTACTTCAGACGGCGGCCGGCCGCGGAAGGTTGCGCAGTTCCCGCCAGGGCGCAGGCGTGGTATAATGCGCCCGACGGT
>JACSRL010000336.1 GCA_014879765.1 Anaerolinea sp.
CTCTCACCCCCTCACCCCCTCACCATGTCACCTATTCCTTCCCCCTTCGCGATCCTCTGGGATCTGGACGGCACGCTGGTCGACACCAAGGACTTTCACCACCAGTCATGGGCGTTGACTGCGCCGGAGTTCAACTTCGACTTTTCGACTGAGCGCTTCGAGCGCTCGTTTGGCATGAACAACAACGGCATGCTGGAGGTCTTCCTGGGGCGCCCCGTGGAGCCTGAGCTGGTTCAGGCCATCGGAGAGCGCAAGGAGACCCTCTTTCGTGAGCTGTTGCACGGCAACGTGCAGGCGCTGCCGGGCGCCATAAGCTGGCTGGAACGGCTGCGCGGCTGGGGCGCGCGCCAGGCGGTGGCCTCCTCCGCCCCGCCGGCCAACATCGATGTCATGCTGGGCGAGCTGGGCATCGCCGGCACCTTCGACGCCATCGTCTCCGGCCATGCGCTGCCCAGCAAGCCTGATCCCGCCGTCTTCTGGCAGGCGGCCCAGCATCTGGATCTGTCCCCCGACGCCTGTATCGTCATGGAAGATGCCGTGGTCGGCGTGCAAGCCGCCCGCCGCGCCGGCATGCGCTGCATCGCCGTGGCCAGCACCCACCCGCCCGCCGCGCTGCACGAAGCCGATCTGGTGGTCGCGGGCTGGGATCGGCTGGACGAAGAAAGCTTCGTGCGGCTGGCGTGGGACGTGAAACGTGAAACGTGAGATGTGAAACGTGAGATGTAGTTGATGGATGGGATGCGGTCTGGGGCCGTAATGCGTAACTCGTAATGCGTAACCGGAATCGCGGGAGGTGCCTCTAAGTTACGGGTTACTCGTTACGCATCACGCATCACGCATCACGTTTCACGTTTCACGTTTCACGCCTCACGGAACACCTTCCCATCCCCCCTCCGGGTTACGGGTTACGGGTTACGGGTTACGAGTTACGAGTTACGATCAGCGCCTGGATCCGCTCCAGCGCGGCCTCGGCTGCCGCTTCACCGGCCGCGATGGCTTCTTTGCTGCGGTCGAAGCCAAAGAGGATGTCCAGATCGGGGGGCAAGGCTGGCTGCAGCACCACGTCGGCCGGCCACTGTTGCAGATGCGCCTGGGTCGAGGCGGAGATCATGATGTTCACCGCGTTCCACAGCTCGTTGTAGCTGCGCAGCACACGGCGCGAGCGCAGCGGGGCGACGACCGGGGGCTGGCCAGGGGTGTTGGCCTGGAAGTTGGGCAGCACATCCACCGCGATCACTATCTGCGCGCCCATGCGTCGCACCACGTCCACCGGCAGATTGTTGAGCATGCCGCCATCCACCAGACGCATGGCGCCCAGCTCCACCGGCAGAAAGACGCCCGGCACCGAGATGGTGGCGCGCACCGCGTCGGCCACCCGGCCGCGGTCCAGCACCACCTCGCGGCCGGTGTTCATGTCCGTGGCCACCACAGCCAGCGGGCGATGGAGCTGGGCAAAGGTCACCTCCGGGCCGATCATGTCGGCGATGAAGTCGTAGATGCGCGCGCCGCGCACGAAGCCGGTCTGGGTGATCTTGAGATCGATGGCGCGCAGGATGTCGGTGCGGCTGCGGATGGCGCGCTGCACGGCCGCCTCCATCTGCTCGGCCGACATGCCGCGCGCGTACATGGCGCCGACGATGCCGCCCATGCTGGTGCCGGCCACCAGCCGCGGAAAGATGCCTGCCTGCTGCAAGACCTTGAGCACGCCGATATGGGCCAGGCCACGCGCGCCGCCGCCGCCCAGGGCAATGCCGAGGATGGGAAAGTGTTCAGTCATAGTGTCATCTGTTCGGGGGTTTGATTGATCGATGGTAACTGCTCAGCCGGTCGTTCAGAAACCGGGTTTTTCTCGTGCGGCATGGTTTTCGTCTTCGTAACAGCCTCTCATGGCGCCATGACCCTGGTCTGCGAGACAAAAACCCGGTTTCTAATGCCATGCCTGAGCAGTTACGATCGATGTCATGGTCACGTTGCATAGGGCGCGTCGCGCCATAGCCCGGCAATGCCGGTTGCGAGTCGTATCTTAACGTCAATTGAAGCGGTCGTCAAGAAGTAGTTCAGTGAATAGCCACTCGTTGGCTACCCCTTACCGCCTCCTTGTGATACAATCGGCCCATGAGCGCCGATTCTCTTTTTGACCACCGTCGCGACAGTCTGATCGAACAGGAGCAGCCGCTGGCCGCGCGCATGCGGCCGCGCACGCTGGATGAATACATCGGCCAGGAGCACATCGTGGGGCCGGGCCGGCTGCTGCGCCGTGCGATCCAGGCCGACCAGCTCAGCAGCGTCATCTTCTACGGCCCTCCCGGCACCGGCAAGACCACCCTGGCGCGCGTCATCGCCAACACCACCCGCGCCCATTTCATCGCCATCAACGCGGTGCTGGCCGGCGTCAAGGACATTCGCGACGCCACCGAGACGGCGCAGCAGCAGCGGGGCATGTATGGCCGCAAAACCATCCTCTTCGTGGACGAGGTACACCGCTTCAACAAGGCGCAGCAGGACGCGCTGCTCCCCTGGGTGGAAAATGGCGTGGTGATCCTGATCGGCGCCACCACCGAGAACCCCTATTTCGCGGTCAACCGCCCCCTGGTCAGCCGCAGCCGCATCTTCCAGCTCAAGCCGCTGACCGAGGCCGACCTCTACGCGGTGGCGCGCCAGGCGCTGGCCGACCCCGAGCGCGGCTATGGCAAGCTGGACGTGGGCATCGACGACGACGCGTTGGCCCATCTGGTCAACGTGGCCAACGGCGACGCCCGCGCCTTGCTCAACGCGCTGGAGCTGGCCGTGGAAACCACACCAGCCAGTGAACAGGTTGCAGAACCCACCTCACGTTTCACGCCTCACGTTCCACGCATCCACGTCACCCTGGCCGTCGCCGAAGAGAGCATCCAGCGCCGCGCGGTGCTCTACGACAAGGAGGGGGACTACCATTTCGACACCATCAGCGCCTACATCAAGTCGCTGCGCGGCTCGGACCCCGACGCCGCGCTCTACTGGCTGGCCAAGATGGTCTACGCCGGCGAGGACCCGCGCTTCATCTTCCGCCGCATGTTGATCTTTGCCGGCGAGGATGTAGGGCTGGCCGATCCCCACGCGCTGCCCCTGGTCACTGCCGCGGCCGAGGCCTTCGACCGGGTGGGGCTGCCCGAGGGCCGTTTCCACCTGACGTTGGCCACCCTTTACCTGGCCACGGCCGCCAAGTCCAACTCGGCCATGGGCTTCTTCGACGCGTTGGCCGCGGTGGAGCAGGAGCGGGAGGCAGAGCCGCCCACCCACCTGCGCGATGGCAACCGCGACAAGGAGGGCTTTGGCCACGGCGAGGGCTATCTCTACCCCCATGCTTTCCGCGACCACTGGGTGGCCCAGCAGTATCTGCCCACGGCCATGCAGGGCAAGGTCTTCTACCAGCCGGGCGACACCGGCCGCGAGGCCGCGATCAAGGATGAGGTCCAGCGGCGGCGCGAGGCCCAGCTCGCGGCCATGGTCGAGGGCGAGGGGGTCGGCCCGCCGGAGGTGCTGACCTTCACCGGCGACGTGGCCGGCCGGGCGCGCGATCAGTGGCTGCAGCGCACCATCAGCGGCGCGGGCCAGCGCCTGGCCAGCCAGCGGGAGCGCATCATACAGGCCGCGCAGATTCAGCGCCACCACCTGGTGCTGGACCTGCACGCGGGCAGCGGGCTGTTGACCTGGGAGGCGCTGCGCCGCGCGCCTGAAGGCCACGTCATCGCCCTGGCCCGCAGCGCGCAGGAGGCCAGCGCGCTGCGCCAGCAGGCGGATCGCCTGCCGGAAATCGAACGCCCACGGATTGTCGCAGGCGGCATCGACGACCTGCCCAACCTGCTGGCCGCTGAGGGGCTGCGCTTCGACGCCATCGTCGGCCGCAACACGCTGACCCGTCACCCCGACAAGAGGGCCGCGGCCCGCCTGCTGGCCGCGCTGCTATCCGAAAATGGGCATATTAGCCTGGCCGAGACCGCGCCCGCGTACACCCAGCGGCTGCACCGGCTGGTGGACCTGGCCACGCTAGACGAAATGGTGGCGCAACAGATAGTCGCGGCCGAGGAGGCCATCTACGCCCAGCCCGATGATCCCATGGTCAACTGGGACGAGGCCGCCTTGCAGCGTGCCTTTGAGGCGGCCGGTTTGCTGACCCAGGTCAGCGTGGAGCGGGAAGAGAGCCAGGTGCAGGTGACGCCGGCGCTGCTGGCGCGCTGGTTTACCCCGGCGCGGGCCGGCGAGCGCCCCTCCTATGTCGATCATCTGCGCCAGCGGCTGGACGCGGCCCAATGCGCCCAGGTGGAGACCCTCTTCCGCCAGCAGCTTGCCAGCCGCGCCGTAGCCTGGGAAACCACGCTGGTCTATCTCGCGGCCGGACATCAGGTCTGAACAAACTGTCATGATCTCCTTCCAACACGTCACCTACCGCTACCCTCAGCCGGCCGGCAGCCAACCGGCCGCCCCCGCGCTGGACGATCTCTCGGTGCAGATCGACGAAGGGGAGCTGATTCTGGTGATCGGCCCGTCGGGCGCGGGCAAATCGACCTTTCTGCGCTGCCTGAACGGCCTGACGCCCCACTTCTACGGCGGCCAGCTCAGCGGCCAGGTGCAAGTGGCCGGCCGCGATCCCGTGGCTCTTGGCCCACAGGGCATGGCCCACGCCGTGGGCATGGTCTTTCAGGACCCGGAAACGCAGTTCGTGGCCGACCAGGTGGAGGATGAGCTGGTCTTCGGCATGGAGAACCAGGCGCTGCCCCCGGCGCTGATGCGCAAACGGGTGGAGGAGGTGCTGGATCAACTGACCATCGCCCACCTGCGCGGCCGGCGCATGAGCACCCTCTCCGGCGGCGAAAAGCAGCGCGTGGCCATCGCCTCGGTGCTGACCATGAACCCCGACGTGCTGGTGCTGGACGAGCCCACCTCCCAGCTCGACCCGCAGTCGGCCGAGGAGGTGCTGGTGGCCATCCGCCGGCTGAACGAGGACCTGGGGCTGACAGTGATCCTGGCCGAGCACCGCCTGGAGCGCGTCGTGCAGTTCGTCGATCGCGTGCTCTGTCTGCCAGGGCCGGGCGGCCAGACGCTGCTGGACGATCCGCGCACGGTGATGGCGGCCGTCGATCTCAACCCGCCGCTGGCCAGCCTGGGCAAGGCCAAGGGCTGGCAGCCGCTGCCGTTGACCGTCAAGCAGGCCCGGCGCTTCCTGCCGCGCGGCCGCAGCTCGCTGGCCATGGAGCGCAGCGCGGCGGCCGAGAGCGCCACCCTGGCAGCCGACGGCGCGCGCCGCGCCGCCCAGCCGGCCGCGGCCACGCCCGCCCTGGCCACGGTGGAGGGCGTGTCCTTCGACTACCGCGGCCATCCCGCGCTGCGCGGCGTCAGCTTTGCCCTGCAGCCCGGCGAGGTGGTGGCGTTGATGGGCCGCAACGGCTCCGGCAAATCTACCCTGCTCAAGCTGCTGGCCGGTCTGCACAAGCCGGGCCGCGGCAGCGTGCGCCTGACGCGGGCTGGCCAGGAGATCCTGGACACCCGCAGCGCGCCGCTGGAAGAGATCGTGCGCCTGGTGGGCTATGTGCCGCAGAACCCTGGCGCGCTGCTCTTCAAGGACACGGTGCTGGAGGAGCTGGCCTTCACCCGCCAGGGGCACAAGCTGCCCCCCGACCCCGCGGCCGACCGCGCCTTGCTGGCCCGGCTGGGGCTGGTCGGGCAGGCGGAACGCTACCCGCGTGACCTGAGCAGCGGACAGCGGCAACGGGTGGCCCTGGCCGCGATCCTGGTGGCCGAGCCGGCGCTGCTGCTGCTGGATGAGCCGACGCGCGGCCTGGACTATGCGCAGAAGGAGGCGTTGAGCGCCATTCTGCTGGAACAGCGCCGGCTGGGCCGCGCCGTGCTGCTGGCTACCCATGATGTGGAGCTGGCGGCCCGCTGCGCCGATCGCGTCCTGCTGCTGGGCGATGGCCAGGTGGTGGTCGATGGCCCCACGCGCCAGGTGATGACCGGCTCGCTGATCTTCGCCAGCCAGGTCAACAAGCTCTACCGCGATCCGCGCTATCTGGTGGTGGAGGACGCGCTGATGGACGACACTAGCCGGGCACGGTCGGAGACCGGCCCGAGCGAGTAAAAGCAAGACTTGGCCGGGCACGGTCGGCCCCGTCCGGGGTGCTGCGCAAAGACCGGCCCGAGCAAGTGAAATAATGAGACCGGCCCGAGCAAGTACAGCCAATGAGATACTAACCGGGCACGGTCGGAGACCGGCCCGAGCAAGTGAAGCAATGAGACCGGCCCGAGCAAGTAAAGCAATGAGACCGGCCCGAGCAAGTAATACCTGCCAGCCGTGCAGCCTGAAGATGCGCGGCGGCTGGCGGGCCTGACTGAGCCACGCCCTGGAGAACACCCCTATGCCTGCACCTTTGGAATACCTGCGTCCCCAAACTCTCGACGAAGCTCTGACTCTGCTGCGCCGGCCCGGCCGGCGCACTGTGCCGCTGGCCGGCGGCGCCTGGCTGACCCCCCGCCTGCGCCGCGATGTGGATGTGCCCCAGCCGCTGGCTGAGCCGGTGGATGCTGTGGTCGATCTGGCCGATCTGGGCCTGGATGGCATCGATCTGGAGGGCGAGCCGGGCGCCGGCTGGCTGGTGCTGGGCGCGACCACCACGCTGGCGCAGATCGCCGACAGCGCGCTCTGCCGCGAGGTGGCCGGCGGTATCCTGGCCCAGGCCGCCCAGCGTGAGGCGCCGGTCAACCAGCGCAACGTCGCCACCGTGGCCGGCGCGGCGTTGGCCGCGTCCTCCCAGTCGGAGCTGCTGCTGGCGCTGCTGGCGCTGGCTGGCCACGCGGCGATCGCGGCCGACCAGCCGCGCGTCCTGCCGCTCAACGAGCTGCTGGCTGACCCTGGTCAGCTTGCTGGCGGACTGGTGACCGCGCTCAGGCTGCCCTGGCCGGCCGCGACGGTGCGGGGCGGGCTGGCGCGCGTGGCGCGCACCCCTGGCGATGCCCCCATCGTGGCTGCGGTTGCGGTGGTCGACGACGCTGGCCGCCGGCTGGCCGTGGGCGGCGTGGCCGCCGGGCCGCTCCTGTTGCGCCTGGGCGCGGACGACGACCTGGAGGCCGCCTTGAACGCCGCGCTGGCGGGTGTCGATCTGCTCTCCGACTGGCAGGGCAGCAGCGAGTATCGTCGCGCCATGGCCGCGGTGCTCAGCCGCCGCGCGCTGGATCAGGCCGCCAGCTAGAGCAGATCGCTGAGCACCCGATCGACGCGGTAAGCCAGGAGCTGTTCGCCGCGTCCAGTCACGGTCACGCCTCCAGCCGCCAGCGGGTGGCGCTGCGCACGAAGTCCCGCTCCAGCCAACCCAAGGCACTCCTGGGGTGCAGCGTGATGAACGGCCCCTGCGCCGATGGCGGGTCGGGACGAAAGCCGTCGTACTTGAGGGCGTATTGGTCGGCGATGCGCTGCCACAGCTCAGGGGCGACTTCGGTCAGCCATTGCGCCTCCCCTTCCAGGATCACCACCTCGTCGCCGCTTTCCAGATGCACCAGCAGGGCCGGGTTGGCCGCCAGATTGCGCGCCTTGACCGAGTCCACCGCGGCGCCGAAATAGAGCCGGCCATCCAGCCACACCCCCCACACCGGGGTAGCATGTGGCCGGCCATCGGGCCGGGTGGTGCTGATCCAGTAGTTGCGCGCCGCGGCAAGCTGATCGCTGGCAAAGCTCCAGGGGAGCAGGCCATCGGCCTCGCTGCTGACGCCGTAATTCTGCAAGGCAGGCCGCTGCGCCTGCGGTTCCACAGGGTCTGCTAAACTCATCGGCATATCTCCCAAGGCTAACCTGACAACAGCCGCTCTGGCCGATTTCGTCAACCGGCCAGAGCGGTGACTATGGACGCGCTCACGCTCGCCGTCTGCTAGAGTCCGCTGAAGCGAACCGGCACGCTCGATCGTATGCTGGGGTTCTGGGTCCAGAAGGCCACAAGCTGGCCATTGGTCAGCGCGCCCACAGGCACGGTCAGCGTCACCGTCCAGGGACCGCTGCCGCCCGGCACAGCCACCGAAGTCTCGGCAAAGAGCACCGTGCCATCCTGGCTGAGGGCCTGCACCACCACCGCGCCAGGCTGCACGCCGTTGGCGCTGCCGATGACGTTGAAGGTGCGCGGCAGTTGCATGTTGGCCGTCGGGCTGGTGATGGCGATGGACGCGCTGGCCGGCGGCTGGCCATAGGTCACGTTGGCCCGCACCGGCGGCACGTTGGACTGGGGCGAGGAGGCGATCACGTAGCCGGGCGTGCCCGCTGCCACGTTGGTGGTCAGGGTAGCCGACCAGTTGCCAGAGCCGCCCGTGCCCACATTGGCCCCTTGCAGGATCGTCGCCTGCTGCGCGATCTGCACCCCGGCGTTGGTGAAGGCGGTGACGACGACATTGCCCTCGAACAGCCCGCCGCCTGTGCCCGTGGCCGTCCAGGTGGCCGGCAGCACTGCGCCGTTGCTGGGGAAGCTCATGGTCAGAAAGCGCTGTGCTGGCGGCGTGGGGGTGGGCGCCGGAGCTGAGCCCACCGGCACGGTCAGTCGCTGGCCAACGAAGATCAACCAGGGATGGCGGATGCCGTTGGCCGCGGCCAACTGGCTGACCGTGGTGCAGAAGCGCTGGGAGATGGAGAACAGCGTGTCCCCGGCCACCACCGTGTAGACATTGCCGTTGAGCGGCCCCATGGCATGTGAGATCGGCCCCAGGTTACAGCCGCCCGACGGTGGGGGCACGGGCTGCCCGCCGCACTGGTTGGGCACTTGCAGCACCGTGCCAGAGCGCAGCACGTTGGGATTGGGGCCGATCACCGCCTGGTTGATCTGATAGATCTGCTGCCAGGTGGTGCAGAACTGGCGCGCGATGCTGGCCAGGGTGTCGTTGGGTTTGACCACATAGGTCACGGTTTGGTAGTTGCCCGACGCGGCGACCGGCGCAACCAGCGCGGCCATCAGCACGACGAGGATCAACATGACGAACAACAGACGTTTCATAGTTCACCTCATGCAAGATTGATCGGCGATGAAAGGCTGCGATGATTGGCGTCAGACGCCATGGTCTTGCACGCCCGCATGATCGGCATTGTTCAACCGGCCGGGCGCAGCCGGTGGATTTCGATACGGCGGCCTACTCAATCCACCGGCTGCGCCCGCCAGTCTTTCTTACCCGGCCCGGCGATAGGAAAGGAAGAGCTGGCCCAGGCCCTCCAGACCGGCGGCGTCGAGATAGGCCGTGTGCAGACGCATGCCCACGGCCGGCGTCAGCAGCGGCCCCTCCACGAAGCTGGAGAATGGCTCGCCGCCCAACAGCCGGTTGGCCAGGGTCAGGTAGAGTCGATCCAACACGCCGGCCGCCAGCAGCAGGTGCAACACCTTGGGGCCGCTGGCCGAATAGACGGTGCGGTAGCCCCGTTCGGCCAGGGCCTGCACCAGCCGGGCGCCGTTTACTGCGCTCTCGCCGGCCAGCGCCACCTCGGCGTGCCCTTGCAGCGCGCGCACCCGTTCCTGGTCAGCCTGCTCAGTGGTGAAGATGAGCACCCGCCGGCCGCCGGCCAGCAGCGCCGCGGGGATGGGAAAGTCCAGGCTGGCGCTGATCACCGCGATGTCAGGCTGCGGCGACAGCCCCTGCTGCACGCGCCACTGCGCCAGGTCGGTGAACCGCGGGTCATCGTGGACCTGCAAGATCTCCTGGGCGTGGCCGCTGGCGTAGTCGCGCAGATAGCGGCCATTGCTGATCATCACGTCAGCCTGGACGGCCAGCTCCTGGAAGAGCCGCCAGTCCCGGCTGTTGGCCACCTGCTTGGGCACCACCATGCCTGAGCCTGTCGGCCCAGGGATGGCGATGCGGCCATCCAGGCTGGTCACGAAGTTGGTGTAGACCAGGGGCCGGCCCAGCTCAGCCGCCACCTGCCGCAGTTCATGGCTCAGATAGAGTCCATGCAGCGGCAGCTCCTGCGCCGGCGGGGGAAAAAGCTGTGTGACTGGGTTCATGGGGGTACAGTGATGCGTAACTCGTAACTCGTGACCGGAATGGCGGGAGTTGGCTTATCGTCGTGGGAGGCTTGGGCGTGATGCGTGAAACGTGAAACGTGACCGGAATGGCGGGAGTTGGCGGTGAGTCGTGTGAGGCTTGTCGGTGACGAGTGAAACGTGAAGC
>JACSRL010000227.1 GCA_014879765.1 Anaerolinea sp.
ATGGCCTTTTCACTGATCCACAACGGCACACTGATCGACGGCAACGGCGGCGCGCCGATCAAGGATGGCGCGCTGCTGATCCAGGACAACCGCATTCGCGCTGTGGGGCGCAAGGCTGACATCGCCCTGCCGGCCGATCCGGTGGCCATGATCGATGCAGGCGGCGGCTGGATCTTGCCCGGCCTGATCGACACCCACGTCCACCTGATGCTGGAGGGGATCGACATCCCCAAGCTGCTGACCACCCCCTTCTCGCTCCACTTCTACAAGGCGCTGGGCCACATGCGGCGCACGCTGGACGCGGGCGTCACCACGGTGCGCGACGCAGGCGGCGCAGACCTGGGGCTCAAGATGGCGCAGGAGAGCGGCCAGGTCGCCGGCCCACGCATGCAGATCAGCGTCAGCGCCCTTTCCACGACCGGCGGGCACGGCGACGGCTGGATGCCCTCCGGCATGACGCTGGATATCTTCCCTGCCTACCCCGGCAAGCCCAAGGGCATCTGCGACGGCGTGGAGGATGTGCGGCGCAAGGTGCGCGAGGTGCTGCGCGCCGGCGCGGAGGTGATCAAGGTCTGCGCCACCGGCGGCGTGCTCAGCCCTACCGACCACCCGGAGTTTACCCAGTTCAGCGAGGCCGAGCTGCGGGTGATGGTGGAGGAGGGCGCGTATCGTCGCGGGGTCAAGGTGATGGCCCACGCCCAGGGCGCGGAGGGGATCAAAAACGCGGTGCGGGCCGGCATCCACTCCATCGAGCATGGCATCTACCTGGACGACGAGGCCATCGAGCTGATGCTGGCCCACGGCACCTATCTGGTGCCCACCCTGTTGGCGCCGCTGTCGGTGGTGGAGCAGGCCGAGGCCAAGGGCAACATGCCGGAATACGGCGTGCGCAAGGCCCGGGAGACCATCGAGATCCACAGCGAGAGCATCGAGCGCGCCTACCGGGCCGGCGTCACCATCGCCATGGGCACCGACGCGGGGGTGATGCCCCACGGCACGAATCTGCGCGAGCTGGGCCTGATGTGCCAGATCGGCATGAGCCCCATGGAGGCGCTGGTGGCCACCACCAAGACCGCGGCCGCCTGTCTGGGCTGGCAGGACCGCGTCGGCACCCTGGAGCCGGGCAAGCTGGCCGATGTGGTGGTGACCAAGACCGACCCGCTGGCCCACATCCGCAGCCTGGAGGAGACTGACAATATCGTGCTGGTGGTGCAGGATGGGCGAGTGGTGAAGGAGAAGTGAAAACGAGAGAAGCCGGGTTTTTTCGGCAAAACCCGGCTTCTGTTTGCATAGCGATGAGAAACCGGGTTTTTTCGGCAAAACCCGGTTTCTGCCTGGCCGCGACTCTACGCCACACGAACGTAGATGCGCTTGTTGATCGCGCCCTTGGACTTGTAGTCGGTGACGCGGATCACGCCCACCTCGCGCGTGTTGGCCACGTGGGTGCCGCCGTCGGCCTGCAGGTCCAGGCCGACGATCTCCACGGTGCGCACCTCGCTGATCCCCTCCGGCAGCAGGTTGATCTTGGTGCGGATCAGGTCGGGGATCTGGAAGGCCTGGGCGCGCGGCAGGATCTGGACGCGCACGTCATGGGCCGCGGCGATCCCGGCGTTGCAGCGGGCCTCGATCTCGCCTACCAGCTTGCCGCGCAGGGTTCAGAACCCGGCCAGCGCCCGGTGTTCCAACAGCATGCGCTGGCTGTCCACCGGCTCATCGTCGCCGCTGGGCGCGGGCCAGAGATAGCTGCCATCGGCCTGCAAGAAGCGGGCCTTGACGTTGTCGGCGTGGTAGATATTCAGAATTCCCAGCTTGATCTGCTCGGTCAACAGCGGGTCCAGCACCGGGAAGAGCACCTCGACGCGGCGGTCCAGGTTGCGTTCCATCAGGTCGGCGCTGCCCAGGTAGATCTGCTCCGCGCCGCCGTTGGCAAAGCAGTAGATGCGGCTGTGCTCCAGGAAGCGGCCCACGATGCTGGTCACGCGGATGTTGTCGCTGACGCCGGCGACGCCCGGCCGCAGACAGCAGATCCCCCGCACCAGCAGATCGACCGCAACGCCCGCCTGCGAGGCCTCGTAGAGCAGGCGGATCAGAGCCGGATCGGTCAGTGCGTTCATCTTGAAGCTGAGCCGCGCCGGCCGGCCCTGCTTGGCATGGGCGATCTCGCGGCGAATCAGGTTGGCCACGCCGCTGCGCAGATTGACCGGCGCCACCAGCAGATGGCGGTAGTGGCGCTGAAGGGAATAGCCGGTCAGGTAGTTGAACAGGTCGGAGACGTCGGCGCCCAGCTCCGGCCGGCAACTGAACATGCCCAAGTCAGTGTAGACCCGGGAGGTGGAGACATTGTAGTTGCCGGTGCCCAGGTGTACGTAACGGCGCAGGCCATCCTGCTCGCGGCGCACCACCAAGGCCAGCTTGCAGTGTGTCTTCAGCCCCATCAGGCCATAGACCACGTGTACGCCGGCCCGCTCCAGGGCGCGCGCCCAGCCGATGTTGTTCTCCTCGTCGAAGCGGGCCTTGAGCTCCACCAGCACCGCCACCTGTTTGCCCTCCTCCCGAGCGCGCATCAGCGCCTCGACCACCGGGGAGTTGCTGCCGACGCGGTAGAGGGTTTGCTTGATGGCCAGCACGTGCGGATCGGTGGCCGCGGCCTTGATGAAATCCACCACCGGCGCAAAGGAATCGTAGGGATGGTGCAGCAGGATATCGCCGCGCCGGATGGCCGCGAAGATGCTCTCCTTGCCGGAAAGCAGCGCGGGAAGCTGCGGCACAAAGGGTCGATCTTTAAGGTCGTAGCGGTCGATGTCCAGCAGGCTGATCAGGCTGCTCATGCCCAGCGGCTCGTCCATCTCATAGACATCATCGGGCGCCACCCCCAGATTCTGCACCAGCAGGCCGCGCATGGGGGCGGACATGGCCTTGGCGATCTCGACGCGCACCACCGGGCCAAAGCGGCGCTGGCGGATGCCGCGCTCCATGGTGCGCAGCAGATCGTCGGCCTCATCCTCCTGGATCTCGATGTCGGCGTCGCGGGTGACGCGGAAGGGGTAGGCTTCGACGATCTCCACGCCGGCATAGAGATAGGCCAGGTTCGCCGCCACCACCTGCTCCATCCAGACGAAATCCTGGCGGGCGGCCGCATCGACCGCGCCCGAGGCTGGGTCGCCGCCGTTGCGCTTGGCCGCGCGGCTGCGCGGCTTGCGCGCCAGCGGCGCGTCCGCAGCCGGGGAGCGGGGCAATTCGATCAACCGCGGCAGCATGGCCGGCACCTTGATGCGGCCATATTGCACGCTGCCATCGACCGGGTCCAGCAGCTTGACGGCCAGATTGACGCTCAGGTTGGAGATGTGCGGGAAGGGGTGGCCAGGGTCAAAGACCAGCGGCGTCAGCACCGGAAAGACCTCGCGCAGGAAGTACTCGGTCAGCCAGACCCGCTCGGCGCCGCTGAGATCGTCGTAGGAGCGAATGCGGATGCCGGCCTGCTCCAGATGCGGCCGGAGGTCCCCAGCCCAGCAGCTCGACGCCTGATCGAGCATGGGCAGCAGGCGCTCACGCACGGCCAGCAACTGCTCGGCCGGCGTCATGCCGTCGGGGGGAAGCTGGACCGCGCCGGCCAGCACCTGCTGGCGCAGGCCAGAGACGCGGATCATGAAGAACTCGTCCAGGTTGGAATGAAAGATGGCCAGGAACTTGACCCGCTCCAGCAGCGGGTGCAGCCGGGGATTGAGCGCCTCCTCCAGCACGCGCCGGTTGAACTCCAGCCAGCTCAGCTCGCGGTTGAGGTAGAGATAACGGTCATGGTAGAACGCCATGCGCGGCGCGGGCTTGACCGGCGCGGGCTGCCCAGGCTTGAGCGCGGGCTTGACCGACGCGGGTGGGCGGGGTTTGAGCGCAGATTTTGAGGCCATGAGTGGTCACCTGGGTTTATGTTGAGCGCCATTCTACTCGCGCTGCGCGAAATATGCAAGCAGTTTTCGCGCCAGCAACAGCGCGGCCAGCGCGCCGGCCACATCCACCAACACATCGCGCCCGTCCGAGTAGCGGCCCGGCACGTAGAACTGATGCCATTCATCGGAGATGGCGTAGAGGGCCGTCAACACAAAAGCCAGCGGCGCGGCCCGCGGGCTGAGCCGCGCCGTGTGACGCAGCGCCTGCCAGAGCAGCAGCGCCAACACGGCATATTCGCTGGCATGCGCCGTCCACGACACCGGATCGACCTGCCAGCGCGTCGGCACGAAGTCGAAGCTGGACTGGGCGGAGAGCACGAAGATCAGCGCCATCCAGGCCACGGCCAGACTCCACCAGAGCCAGGGGCGGCGTCCAGCCCCGGGGCCGGCGTCCAGGGCCGGCGCAGGTTGTTCGATTGACTTCCTCATAGCGGCCGATTATACTGCCAGTCATGGCGGTGGGCAACAAGTCCGATAAGCCGCCAGGGCGACCTGCGCCAGATCGGGCCAGGTGTGCCCGGCGCGCAGCGCGCTGGCCGCGCCCTGGCCAAGCTGCCCGCGCAGCTCCGAGGAGCGCAGCAGGCGGAGGACGCACCCGGCCAGCTCGGCCGCGTCGCCCGGCTCGGCCAGCAGGCCGCTGACGCCATCGACCACCAAGGTTCCATACTCGCCCACCCGCTGGGTAGCCACGGGCACGCCGGCCGCCAGCAGATCCAGCAGACGCATGGGGGATTTGGCGCGGTTGAGCGGCGTGTCCTGCACCGGCAGCAGGGCCGCGTCCACCGCGGCAAAAAGGCCGGGCCGCGCGCTGGCTGGCAGCCAACCCAGCAGCCGCACCGAGCGCCCAGCGCCGGCCTGCGCGGCCAGATGCGCCAACTGTTGCTCCTCCCCAGCATGGCCCTGCCCCACCACCAGCAACTGCGCGTCCGGCTGTGCAGCCAGAACCAGGCGCCAGACGCCCCACACCTCGGCCGGCGTGTGCTCCACAAAGCGGGTGTAGAGCAGCACCGGTCGCATAGCGTCTGCTTCAGTTTCGGCCACGGCCAGGCTGGCGGGCATAGCATCCTGGCTACACGAAAACTCGATCCCGTTGGGCAGATACGTCACCTGCGGCTGGCCCAGCCCGGCCGCGAACTGCACCAACCAGCGGCTGGCGGCCGTGACGGCATGGGCGCGGCGTAATAAAACCCGCTCCTGCCAGGCAAAGACCCGCGCCCACAGCGCCGGATAGTCGAGAATCTCGTTCCACCCCGCTTCGTAGTCGTCCGTATCCACGACCACACACCGTAGGGGCGGGGTCTCCCCGCCCCCGCCGCCACGCGCCCACGCCGCCAACAATGCCAGGGCCGCCAGCCCGCCGGGCCCCTTGGGCTTGAACACATGCACCAGCTCCGGCTGCCAGGCCAGGGCCGCGCGCACCAGGCGTTGCGCCAACAGCAGGGGCCCCACCGGCCCCGCGCCTGTCGGTACGACCACGTTCACCACCTCCACCCCCTGATCGCGCCAGACCAGCCCGCTGTGCTGCGGCCAGTCATAGGGCGGGATGACCACGCGCACTGCGTGCCCCTGGGCCGCCAGGGCGCGCGCCAGCGGCAGCACGCGCCAGCGCGTCGTGCCCTTGGGATGGATGGCGAAAGGAGCGACCAGAACCAGGCGCATGGGACGTGATGCGTGACGAGTGATGCGCGATGCGTGACCGGAAAAGCGCGCCGCCTGCACAGCTCCTCCGATCACGCATCACGAGTCACGCCTCACGTAAAGCAAAACCACTCCACATAGAAACAACTACCTCACACCCTTACTCCACCGTCACGCTCTTGGCCAGGTTGCGCGGCTGATCCACGTCTGCGCCGCGCCAGACCGCGATCTCGTAGGCCAGGCGCTGGAGGGGGAGCACGCTCAGCACCGGTGTCAGCAAGGGGGGCGCGCTGGGCACGGTGATCACGTGATCGGCCTTGCTGGCGATGAACTCGTCCCCCTCGCTGGCCACGGCGATGACGATGCCGCTGCGCGCCTTGACCTGCTCGATCTGGCTGATCATCTTGTCGTAGACGCTGTCCTGCACCGCGATGGCCACCACCGGCATCTCGCGGTCGATCAGAGCGATGGGGCCATGTTTCATCTCGCCGGCCGGGTAGCCCTCGGCGTGGATGTAGCTGATCTCCTTCAGCTTCAGCGCGCCCTCCAGCGCGATGGGATAGTTGATGCCGCGGCCCAGGAAGAGGAAGTTGCGGTAGCCGTGGAATCGCTCGGCCAGGTCCAGGTAAAGCGCGTTGTCGTTGGGATCCAGCACCTGGCCGATCAGCCGCGGCAGATGCGCCAGGTCATTCAGCAGGCGGCGGCGGTGCGCCGGGCCGATGCTGTCGCGCGCCTGGGCCAGCGCCAGCGCCAGCAGGTACTGATCGACCACCGAGGTGGTGAAGGCCTTGGTGCTGGCGACGCCGATCTCCGGCCCGCAGTGCATGGTGATCACCCCATCGCTGACGCGCGCGGCCTGGCTGCCGATGCTGTTGACGATGCTGACCACGAACGCGCCCTTGTTGCGCCCTTCCTCCATGGCCGCCAGCGTGTCCACCGTCTCACCTGACTGGGTGATGGCCAGCAACAGGGTCTGCTCGTCGATGATGGGATCGCGATAGCGGAACTCCGAGCCGTAATCGACCTCCGTGGGGATGCGGGCGATGGCCTCCAGCAAGAACTTGCCCACCAGGCCGGCATAGGCTGAGGTGCCGCAGGCCACGATGACGATGCGGTTGAAGCTGCGGGCGCGCTCCGGGCTCAGGTTGAGCTGGCCCAAGACCACCTCGCCGGCGTCGAAGTCCACCCGGCCGCGGATGGTGTCGGTGACCGAGCGGGCCTGCTCGAAGATCTCCTTCTGCATGAAGTGGCGGAATTCCCCCTTGGCCGCGGAGATCGGATCCCAAGGAATCAGGTGGATCTCTGGCTTGACCGCCTGGCCGGCCAGGGTTTCGACCTGAACGCCATCGCGGGTGATCAGCGCGACCTGCCCATCCTCCAGAAAGACCATGCGGCGGGTGTGCTCCAGAATGGCGGGGATGTCAGAGGCAACGAAAGTCTCGCCGTCGCCCAAGCCGATGGCCACGCCGCCGGCGTTGCCCAGCCGAGCGGCGACCAGGCGATCGGGCTCGCGGCTGGTCATGGCCACGATCGCGCTGGGGCCTTTCAGATGGCCCATGGTCTTGCGCACGGCCTCAGCCAGCCCGCCGGCCGCGCTATAGTTCAGCGCCAGCAGGTGGACGATGACCTCGGTGTCGGTCTCGGAGCGAAATTCGATCCCCTCAGCCTGCAAGCTCTCCCGCAGCTCGCGATAGTTCTCCACGATGCCGTTCTGCACCACCACGATCTCGCCGCTGGCGTCGCTGTGGGGATGCGCGTTCTGCTGGCTGGGCCGGCCGTGGGTGGCCCAGCGCGTGTGCCCCAGGGCCAGGTTGCCATCGATGGGCTGCTGGGCCAGCAGGGCGATCAAATTGGACAGCTTGCCGGCGTCGCGTCGCACGTGGATCCGATCCTCGTGCAACACGGCGATGCCGGCCGAGTCATAGCCGCGATATTCTAAACGCTGTAGCCCGTTGACGACTATCGACGTCGCCGGACGCGGGCCAACGTAGCCTACGATACCACACATGGTGAAATCTCCTCCTGCGAAAATACTGCTGCGACTCTGCCACTGCGCGCGGTTGTCCCGGCTGTCGCCAGCCGTCTTTGGGGCGCTGCTTGCGATGAGGAGAAGCGAAGGGCCGTGGCCTGGCCCTGGAGGCATCCGCCGATCTGTCGATTTTCGCCCGGCCTGCGCCAGGCAACCTCCACCTCGTCAACTGGGACATCAATCTCCCAGTCCGGGCGCTGTGCTTCTCACGGTTGATTTGTTTGCCTGGCGACTCCTTTCGCTGACCTGGGGCCTGTTTATCGATGGCAAGATTTTGCCACAGATTGCGTCAAGCGTCAAGCGGGCCCAACCGCGCCAAATTTAGGCGCAACGCACACGGAGTCGAGGCTTTAGCCGGGCCGGCCGATGACCCACAGGTGGGCCAAACCCAGCTAAAGCTTCGACTCCTCGGCAGATTCAGTGGTTCACGATTTCGGCCTCACGCCAAGGCGCAAAGTCGTTCAGAAACCGGGTTTTTCTCGTGTGAGCATGGTTCTCGTCTTCGCACGAGACAAAAACCCGGTTTCTCAGGCCACGCTAGTTGACGCGCGCCTGGGGCTGGCCCAGCTCGGCCAGGATCTGGGTGGCCTTCAGCTCAGCCTGGCGGGCCATGTCGATGGACTCGGCCAGAACGCGGGCGGCCTCCTGCGGGCTGTGGAAGCCGGTGCTGTTCTCCGACGAGATGAAGTCCCAGCGCAGGCTGCTGCCGCGATGCAACTGCTGCGCCTCGGCCAGTTGCTCATCGGTCGCGCCGGCCGCCTTGGCAGCCACCATCGCATCCATGGCCGCCAACAGCGCCTCTTCGCTGCGGCGCAGCAGGCCGGCCGTGGTGCCCTGGATGGTCAGCACCCGCTCCTCCAGTTCCTCCACCGACTGCGTATGGCAGGTGCCGCAGGAGTTCTGCAGGTTGAAGAGCGGGCTGCGCAGCCAGTGGTCGCTGACCTTGACGCTGCCATCGCGCATGTAGGGCATGTGGCAGTCGGCGCAGGCCACACCGGAGCGGGCGTGGATGCCGGTGCTGAACAGCTCGAACTCCGGGTGCTGCATCTTGATCATGGGCGCGCCGGTCTCGGCGTGGGTCCAGTCCTTGAAGCCATAGCTGTCGTAGTAGGCCTCGATGTCGTCGATGCGCAGCCCCTTCTCCCAGGGGAGGGTCAGAGTCTTGTTCTCGCCCAGGAAATAATACTCCACGTGGCACTGCGCGCAGACGTAGGAGCGCATCTCCTGCCGCGTGGCCTGGGTGATATCGATCCCGCGCTTCTCCAGGGCGTTGAGCAGCGCAGGCCGGGTGATGCGCAGTTGCATGGTCTCAGGGTCATGGCAGTCGTTGCAGGTGCTGCCCAGATGCAACTGATCCTTCAGATCGTTGTAGGGGGTGCTGTTGACCGCGTCCCAGCCCATTTCCTCGATCATCACCGGCAGCTCGCCGGAGTGGCAGTTGATGCAGGCGCCCGGCTGATTGACCAGTTGCACGCGCTGCGTGTCCCGTTGATCGATCTGGGAATAGTAGTGGCCGCGATCCTCGTTGTGATCCTTGGAAAAGGCATAGCCGGCCCAGATGCGCACCATGGCCGGGAAGCGTTCCAGCTTGCTGTAAGGTTCGGAGCCGCCAAAGGGGGTCTCGCCCAGGTTCTCCTGGGTGCGAACGAAGGTGTTGTACTGGCGCGGGAAGTTCTGACCCCAAACCGACGCGTCCAGCTCGTTGTGGGCAATCTCCACCACCCGCAAGGGGAACTCCGACGCCTCTTGCTTGCGACTGTTGATGTTGACCAGCACCGCGGCGACGGCCGCGGTCAGGATGACGGCGACGGCGAAGACGGCCACATAGGCCAGCAGGTTTTTACGCATGATGTGTCCTCGATATCTGGAGTGTTGGCTAACGCCCGTGACCTGGATTGGAGTGGCAGGAGACGCAGGAGCGTTCTTCGCCCGGCGCCGCGCCATGGATCTGGCTGACCATGGTCTCATGGCAGGAGACACAGTTGGCCTGGGCCACGGCCGCGTTTAGCGCCTTGATGCGGATCGGCTCGGGAAATGCGCCGGTGGTGAAGGCCAGGCTGTGGTTGAAGCCGTTCAGGCCCTTCACCGCCCACTTGGCGACAAAGGAGGTGTGGGGGGTGTGACAGTCGTTGCAGGTGGCAACGCCGGTGTGGCTAGAGCGATTCCACGCGTCGAACTGCTCGCGCATGATGTGGCAGTTCTTGCACGCGGCCGGGTCGTCCGACAGATACGACCCTCCCTGTGCGTAGACAAAGGTGAAAACGCTCAAACCTACCAGCACGCCGACGGCAGCGACCGCAGCAAGCACCCATCCCACGAGTCGGGACCTGCCCGAGGGGGGTGGCGTCGTCGTTGACATGGCTACCTTTCTGTGTGCAGGGACCAACGCCCTGCTGGGGAATGAAGAAGGCGGTCACTATCAGCGCCACGATTTTATCCACGCGCGCTGAAAAGAGCAAGTTTCACAAAGGGTTGACGGTAGGTTCACCGACGGGCGGGCAGCGTTTGACAGATGGGACGCGCTCAGGTAAGATGGACGGCGACATCCTG
>JACSRL010000234.1 GCA_014879765.1 Anaerolinea sp.
GCCGAGGTGTGGATCCTCTACGGCGACGGCTCGGCCGGCTACAGCCTAGTGGAGTTCGACACCTTCGTGCGCCACGGCCTGCCGGTGATCGCCGTGGTGGGCAACGACGCGGGCTGGTCGCAGATCGCGCGCGAGCAGGTGGAGCTCTTCGGCGACGACGTGGCCACCGTGCTGACCCATGCCGACTATCACCGCGTGGCCGAGAGCTTCGGCGGCGCCGGCTTCCGGCTGGACGACCCCGAGCTGGCCGACGAGGTGCTGCAACAGGCGCGCCAGGCCGCGGCCGCCGGCCGGCCGGCGCTGGTCAACGCCATCCTGGGCCGCAGCGATTTCCGCAAGGGGTCGATTTCCCTCTAGCGCCGTCGCTGCGCCGCCGGCAGACCGGGGCCGGCCGCCGAAAACCCTTGCTTCCTGCGTTCAACGATGTAGACAACTCCACCCCACAACCTGCCGCCGGGCAGACGCTGCAAGGCCATCATGGACACCTTCACGCTGCGCATCCATCAACCATCGTCGGGCGGGAACTATCGCGCCACGCTCAGCGACGCCGCAGGAAACGAGCTGGCAACAGCCGAATTCCCCCCGGATCTGACGCCGCCCGGCGTGGCCGCCCCCTTCAGCGCCCAGCAGATCCATCAGATCTTCGCCGAGGCCGCCGGCGAAAGCGACGATCTGCCCAAGATCGGGGCCCAGTTGTACGCCCTCCTCGGCCAGAACCAGCTCCATGACGAGCTCGACCCCAACGGCGCGGCCAGACGGCTGTTGCTGCACATCGAACCCCCGGAGCTGCGCACCCTGCCGTGGGAGCTGCTGGCGCGCGACGGCGCGCCGCTGATGAATGTGCCCCAGCGTCCCATCTGTCGCGGGGCCGTGCGCGCCGCGCCGCTGCCCCCGTCCGAGTGGCCGCTGCGGGTGCTGATCGTGGACGGCGGCGAGGACACCGTGCTGGACCTGGGCGGCAACCCTCTGCCGGGGATCGTCGAAGCCGCCGCCGAGATCGCCGAGATCGTTCAGACCATCCACGATCACGACAAAGGCGCGGACATCGACCTGTTGGCGCTGATCCGGCCCACCCGCGAGCAGATTTTGCAGGCCTTCGAGGATCCCGGCGACGTCGAGCGTCTCGCGCCGCATCAGGGTTTCAAGCCCCACATCCTCCACTTCATCGGCCATGGCAACGCCGCCGGCGGCCAGGCCTTTTTGCAGCTATGGGGCGCGCCAGGCCAGCCGGCCGCGGATTGGTTCGCCCAGGACATCCGCACCGACTTCATGGCGCCCCACAAACCGCGCCTGGTGATCCTCAACGCCTGCAAGACGGCCGAGGCCGCGGGCGACGGCCTCTGGTCGCTGAGCGATGCCTTCCTCCAGGCCGGCATCCCCGCGGTCATCGGCATGAGGGCCAACATCAGCAGTACACACGCCCGGCTCTTCTCTGGCGGCCTCTACCGCGCGCTGATGCAGGGCAAAGCGTTGGACGAGGCCATGGTCGCGGCGCGGCGCCAGGTGTGGAGCGCGCCGCAGCAGAATTCCTCCCGGCGCATGGAGTGGGCCGCGCCCACCCTGGAACTGCGCGCCGATCCCGCGGCCATCATCCGCGTCGGCGACGCCATCGATAGCCAACTGAGGAGCCTGGTGGAGCAGAGCGGCGATCTCAGCCGGGTGCGCAGTCTGGTGGATCGCCGGCCGGAGCGCTGCGGCGCCTGGCGGCGGGTCGCCGAAGATCAGCGCAAGGTGATGGTGGTGCGCGGCAAGTCGGGGGTAGGCAAGACCGCCTTTGCCCATCTGCTGATGGAGCGCTGCGCGCTGCGCGGCCATCAGGTGCGCTATGTGGATCTGGCCGGCGAGCCCAGGGGCGACTTCCTGACCGTGCTGCGGCGCATTTGCGATGGCGAGAAACCGGCAATCGACGATTTGGCGCTGGTTGGCCCGCTGCCGGGAGCAGCCTTTCAGCCCTTCAAAGACGCGGTGCAGGCGATCCTGGGCGCGCCCCTGTCGCCTGACAGCAACTGGAGCGCGGTTCAGCAGGACGTGGACCGCAAACGCATCGTCGAGAGCTTTCAGGCCGGGCTGGCGCAGTCCATCGCCGCGCCGCCGCTGGTGTTGGTGCTGGACCATCTGCGGCTGTTGCACGAAGACCAGGTGCGCTCCTTTCTCCTGCCCAACCTGGTTGCCTGGTGCGCCCGGCGTCCCACGCGCGATCTGCTGCTGGTCTTGTTGCTCAACCTGGACGACTACCAGCGTTTTGCCATGGAACAGGCGCGCGGCGTCTTCCGGCTGGTGGACCTGGAAGGCTTCTCTAAGCAGGCCTGGAAGGAGTTGGCGTGGGAGTTCGTGGGACGCAGCCTGAGCCGATTGCCCGCCGACGATCCCCGCATCGACCTGATGGACGCTCAGATCGATCTGTTCGGCAAACTAGCCGTCGAGGGCTGGACGCCCGGCGAATTCGAGTTCTTGAAACTGGTGGCCGAGCGCAAGTTCGCCTGGCCCAGCCGGTAGATCGGAGCGTCCCATGGCAACCAGTCAACCCCCGGTCACACCCGATCTGAACAAGGCCGCGCTGCTTCTGTCGCTCTTCTCGCCGGAGAACCAGCAGTTGCTGCGCCGCTGTGCGTCGCTGCGCGTCTGCGACCGTCCGGTGTTCGAGCAGATCCTGCGCCGCGGGCTGGAGGGCGTCATGGCCTTCGCGGAACTGGAAAGGCTCTTTTTCGTCGAGCGGCTGCCGGGGACTGAGCCGCGCTACCAACTGCGCAGCCCGACCCGGGAGGAGCTCTTCGACACCTGGTGGCAGCGCACTGGCGCGTCCCCGGACGAGGCCGCCGCGGCCCTGCCCGCCGAGCTGGCGCAGCTCAGCCAGGAGCTGGCCGCCTTCTACGCCACGCGGGGGGACGAGCTGGAGCAGCTCTATCACCTGGCCATCGTCGACGAGGGCGCAGCCCTGGCCTTGCTAAAGGCGAATTTCGACGCGGCCGATGCGCAGTTCGACCTGCCGCGCTGTTTTGCCCTGTTGCGCACGCTGGAAGAGCGCCCCAACGCCCTGCTGGGCGGCCGCCTCCAGGAGATGTTGGCGACCGACCGCACGCGCCTGGCCACCCGCACCCTCTGGGCGCAGGAATACCGCGAGACCGTCCCCTACGTGGAGCGCAACGAGACCAGCGCGCTGCTGGACCAACTGCTGGCCGAGCCCAACCGCTGGCTGTTGAACATCCACGCGCCCGGCGGCATGGGCAAGAGCATGTTCATCCGCAACGTCATCGCCCGGCGTTGCGTGCCGGAGAACATCCCCTGCGCCAAGGTGGACTTCGACTTCGTGCCCCATCTGAGCAACATCGCCGCCGAGCCGTGGCGGCTGTTGTTGCACATCGCGCAGCAGTTGACCCGCCAACTGCGCGCCAGCCCCTTCGAGGAGCTGCTCAACCGCTACGGCCACTTTGCCGCCGAGGCCGACAGCCGCCTGATCATTTCGCCGCGCGAGTTCGTGCCGGTGGAACGCTCGGACGCAGAGCGCGCCGCCTTGCAGGCCGACGTGTTGAGCCGCTTCACCAGCGCGCTGGCGGCTGTGGAGCGCCCCATCCTGCTGGTGCTGGACACCCTGGAGAACCTGCTGCACGGCCATCTGGAGCTCCAGGCGCTTTTCGACCTGCTGGCCGAGGTGCATGGCCGCTGCCCGGCGCTGCGGGTGATCCTGGCCGGCCGGCTGGATCTGGAGCAGCCGCTGCCCCAGGCCGTGGCGACGGCCGGCGGGCCGCAGGCCACCGACTTCACGGCGCGCTTTTCCGGCCAGAATATCGCGGTGCGTCTGCAGGGCTTCGACGACGACGAGGCCCGCATCTATCTGGAACAGAAGCGCGGCCTGGCCAACGATCCCCGGCTGGCCGAGATGATCCGCATCGCCCGCATCGAGGACGGCGACCACGGGCGCGCCGGGATCAGCCCCTTCAAGCTGGCGCTGTTGGCTGACATCGTGCGCGTCCACCCTGAGATCACCGCCGAACAGTTCGCCCGCTACCAGGATGTGGATCTGGCCTATCTGATCGAACGGGTGGTGGATCGCATCCACGACGCCCAGGTCAAGTGGCTGGTGCGCTATGGCGTCGTGCCGCGGCTGTTGACCCGCGCCGTGGTCGAGGGTGTGCTGATCCCCTTCATGGCGCAGGGCATGGCCGGCCAGAGCCGCCAGGACGATGCCACCCTCGATCCGTCCGTGGAACCGCAGTTGGCCGATCCCCCCTTCCCGGTCGATCCAGCCGCCGGCGCTGTCGATCCGGCGCTGCTCTGGGAGACGCTCTACCGCTATACGGCCGAGTACTCCTGGGTGCTGGAGGATGAGCGCACCGGCGCGCTGCGCTTCCATCCTGACGTGATCGAACCCATGCGCCGCCTGCTGCGCAAGCATCAGGCCGAGGGCCGTCGCATTCTGCCTGAGCTGCACCTGGCCTGCGCGGATTACTACCAACAGCAGGCGCAGCGTGACCCCGACAACCGCCCCGAGTGGCTGCGCGAGGCGGCCTACCATCAGCTTCAGGGCGATCCGGCCACGGCCGACGAATTCTGGCTGCGGCTGCTGCACGATGCGGACCCGGCGTCGGCGGTGGCGCTGGCGGAGGAGGCGCTGCGCCAGCCGTTGAGCTTCGACGAGCCTGCGCCGGAGGCTGCGGCCGGCAGCGTGCGCTTCGGCGCGGCCGTGCGCGGCCGGGCCCACTTCGAGCTGGCGCGCTGGCTGGTCAAATTTCCCGCGACGCCCACCGCCGACGACTGGGCCGCGGTGGGCCAGCGTCTGGCGGCCATCGACGCGTTGGGCGTGCCTCCCGATCAGATCGCCCCGGCCGGCGAGCTGGCCTATCTGCGCGGCCGCTGGCTGCTGGCCCAGCGCCAGCCTGAGGCCGCGCTGGCGCTGGGCCAGCAGGCCTTGCAGCACCCGGCCAGCGCCGAGAACGAGCTGGAGATGCGCCTGCTGTACGGCGAGCTGCTGCGCGTCTTGGAGCAACCTGGCGCCGCGGAGCAGTACAGCCGCGCCGCGGCTCTGGATCAACAGCAGCAGCTTGGCCGCCACAGCGAGATCATGCCCGGCTGGATCGCGGCGCTAGAGGCCGAGGAACGGTTCGAAGAGGCGGCGCAGGTGTGCCGCGCCTGGCGCGACGCGCTGGCCGGCGGCGACGACGTGGCGCAGATCGGCGAAAGCCTGCTGACGCACATGCGCCACTATCTGGCCCTGGGCCAGGAGCAGGCCGCGGCCGCGCTGGCCCAGGAAGGGCTGGATGCCTGGCTGGCCGCGTCGGCTGGCCAGCTCAGCGCACTGGAGAGCTGGCCTACCCGCCTGCGCGCCGAGATCCTGCTGGCGCAGCAGCAGCCGGCCGCCGCCTTGCAGCAACTGGCGCGGGAACGCCGCCCGCAGATCAAGGCCCGCGCCCCCCTGGCCCGCCCCTTCGAGGTGGAGCTGGCCGCGCGCAGCTATGCCGCGCTGGTGGATCCGCTGCGCGCCAGGCCGGCCATGGATGATCTGGCCGTGGGCATCCACGACGCGCAGAGCGAGCAGGGCGTGATCTGGCGGCTGGCCTACAGCCAGATGGCCATGGACGAAACCGGCGACCTGCGCCAGGCCGAGGAATACTGGCGTCTGGCCCACGACAACGCGACCGACGCCATCTCCCGCGCGCGCTGTGAGCTGGCCCGCGTCCGGCTGCTGGCCCGCCAGGGGCGCAGCGACGACGCGCGCCAGGCCGCCCGGCAACTGGCCGCGGCCGCCGACCTGCCGCGCCGGCCCAGCCTGGCGCTGGCGATCCAGTTGGAGCTGTTGATCCAGCAGGGGGAGGTGGAATCGTGGCCCATGCTGTGGGCGACCGTGCAGGCCGTGCAGCCAGTGAGCCGTCGTCTGTTGCTGCTGGCCGCCGCCCTGCGGCGCTATCCGCTCGCCGCGCCGCTGCCGGCCGAGGCCGGCCGGTCGTTGCTGGCGCTGCTGCCCGACGAGGAGGGCCAGGGCATGGACCGCGCCCTGGCCGCGCTGCGCCGGGCCGAGGCGCTGCGCGTGGCCGGCCAGGGGGACGAGGCCCGCCGGCTGCTGCAAACGGCGGAGCAAGCCTGTCGCGCCCCCTTGCGGCTGACCACGCTGCGCCAGGTTTACCTGGCAGCCGATCGGGTGGGCTGGGACCAGGAGAGGCTGCGCCAAACGACGCTGGACATGCTGGCCGACCCGGGCTCCGGCGAGAGCCCGGAGCTGGCCGGCCTGACGCTGTTGGAGCACGCCGAGCGGGTCGTCAAGGTTCTGGGCGACGGCGAACGGGCGGCCGCGCTGCTGGCGCAGGCCGAGCCGTTGCTCAAGCCGATGGCCGCGCTGTGGAGCGCCAGGATGACCGCCCTGCGCGCCCGCCTGGCCTGGCTGGGCGGCGACCCGGAGGGCGCCATGCGCTATGCCGAGCAGGCGACCAAAGCCTTCCTGGCCGTCGACGACCCGGCAACGGCCGCGGCGCTGCGCCAGAGCCTGGCTGATCAGGCCACCCCCAAGGGCGTGATCACGGGCACAATCGTGGAAAGCGAGCTGGCCGCGGGGCATCTGTCCGTCACCGCGTCGGCCGGCGATGACCTTCCTCCGCAGTTGCAGGTGCGGCTGGGGCAGGAGGGCCGCGCCTGGCGCGTGGCGCTGGAGCACAGCGACGGCCGGCGCTGGGAGGGCGAGACGCCGCTGGAGGCGGACTTTGCGGCGCTGCTGGACTCTGGCACGCGCGAGCTGTTCAGCCATCGCTTCGTCGAGGCCTTCGAGCAGGACTGGCAGACGATGGCCTTGCAGATGGGGCGCCATCTCTTCCCGCCGGCCGGCCGTGAGCTGTTGGCCGGCAGCGGGCAGCCGCTGGAGATCCGCCTTGACATTCGCTCGGCCAGCTTGCAGTGGCTGCCCTGGGAGCTGCTGCGCCTGGACGAGGAGAGCCTGCCGCTGGCGGTGGATGAGCATGTGCGTGTGCTCTACCGGTTGAACCGCCTGGCGCGTGTGACCGGTTTGGGCGACACCCAGCCCGGCCCGGTGCTGCTGGTGCAGTTGACCCAGGCCGAGGACATGGTGACCACACGCGGCTACGAGCAGACCGCGGGCGGCGCGCTGGGCCGGCGCTACCGGCGGGCCGGCGTCGCCTGTCAGGAGCTGGAACAGCCCAACTTGGATGAGCTGCGCCAGGCGCTGGCCAGCCTGCGCCCCGCGGTGGTGCATCTGGTGTCCAACCTGGTGGAGAAGGGCCCCCAGGCCGCGCTGGTGTTTGGCAGCCGGCGGGACGATGTGGCGCAAAGTCGCGATTTCCCGGAGCGGCCGCCAGCGATGCCGGCCGGCGAACTGAGCTGGGTGCTGGCCGGGCTGGAGCCAGCGCCGCTGGTGATCCTGGACGTGCCCGCGCCGCCGGTGTACAGCGAGCGTCTGCGCCAGCTCTTTCTGCGCAACGCGTTCGCCGCCGAGTGGGCCAGCGCGACCTCGGCGCCGCCCACGGCCATCCTGGGCACGGGGCTGGGCGGCCAGGAGCTGCAAGATGAGCTGGCCGGCCAGTTGATCGAGCTGCTGCGCGCCGGCCGGCCGGTGGGTGAGATGGCGCGCACGCTTCAGGCGCAGGCCCGGCTGCGTCTGACCCGGCCGGCTGTGGACAGCCGCAGCAGCTTCGCCCGCAGCCTTGTGGCCCAGCCGGCCGTGGCCTCGCTGGCCAGCGCCGCCCTGTTCACCGACCGGCCTGAGCAGGTCTTCCCCGTCGTGGAGGCGTACAAATGAACCTGGCCCAACAGCGCGCTGCCGAACTGAGTCACCAGAAACAGGCCCTGCGCCGGGAGCTGGCTGACTGGCGCGGCCGCACGCAGCGCGGCCAGAAGCTGGAGAAGCACCACACCCAGGTGCTGGCCATCACCGCCAAGCTGGACAGCTTTCTCGACCAGGTCGCCGAGCCTGACCCGGCCGCGGCCGAGCCGTTCAAGGACTTCGAGCGCATCAGCCGCAGCCTGATCGGCGCGCACCGGGTGTGGGCCTATTTTCGCAGCAAGCTGGCGCTGCGCGACGTGGACTGGCTGGCCGCGGACCTGAAATGCGCCGACGAGCTGGCCTGGGAGTGCTACCGGCCGGCGCGCGAGCGGGCGGCCGCGGCCGGCGCCATCCCGCCGGAGGGGCTGAAGGAGCCGCCGCTGGTCTTCTTCAGCAACGACGCGTCCCCCTTTGCCCAGGCGCGCCACAGCGTCTTCGAGCCGGAGCGGATCAACGAGCAGGGCGACGTGAAGCGGCTGGGGGAGGCGCTGCTGTTGTTGCCCATCCCAGTGATCGGCGTCCCCTGGTTCCAGCTCAATCACCTGCCGCTGGCCGTGGTGGTGGCGCACGAGGTGGGCCACGCGGTGGAACACGACTTTGGACTGGTCCAGCCGCTGGCCGACGCCTTCGCGGCGCTGCCGGTGGACGCAGGACGCCGCGCGGCCTGGGCCTCCTGGCGCCACGAGCTTTTCGCCGATGCCTACGGCGTGCTCAGCGTCGGCCCCGCCTTCGTGCTGGCGCTGATGCACTTTCTGGCCGGCGACCCGGCCAGCATCCAGCAGGAGCGGGTCGAGGGGCCCCCGTGGGGACGCTATCCCAACCGTTTCCTGCGTCTGCTGGTGAACTTCGAGCTGTTGGCGCGGCTGGGCGTGGCCGATCCGGCGCTCAGGCAGAGCTGGATCGACGCCTATCAGTTCCATCTGATGCAGCCTTTCGAGGCCGATATCCCGGCCGTGGCCGCCGCGTTGCTGGACATGCCGTGGCCACCCTTCGGCAATCTGTCGCTCAAGGAGGTGATTTCGTTCAGCGCGACCGACGCCGCGCGCGCCCAGACGTTGGCCGGCGTCATCCTGCGCGGCAGTACCCTGCCGGGAGGCGAGCCTTTCCGCCGTCTCTACGCCGCAGCCACGCTGGCCTATTACCAGGATCCGGCCGCCTACGTCCAACGCAACGCGCACAGCGCGCTGGTCAACCGCATCCTCGCTTCGATTCCGCCCGGCGTGCGCAGCGCCGAAAAGACCCCCGCCGCGACGCGGGAAGCTCAAATCAAGGCCATCTACGGCCAAACCGGCGGAGAGCTGCTGGATCTCTTCGCCGAGTAGCAACATCGCCAGCACGGGACGTATTGCGTGAAACGTGAAACGTGAAACGTGAAACGTGAAACGTGATTGGAAGAGCGGGAGTCGTTTCCGGGTTACGGGTTACGAGTTACGAGTTACGGGTTATCAGTTTCGGTTCACATTTCAAGGAGGATACCATGCCATCACCCAGAAGCGCCGGTGAGATCTTCGACGAACTGAAGCAAACCAAGCACAAGATCGTCATCGACGGGATTGAATGCTACATCGTCGAGGGCGACCTGCGGCTGGACGCGGGCCAACTGCTGGCCTACGCCTTCGAGCTGGCGGAGCGCGAGCAGGCGCGGGCCGGCGGCGGCAGCGGGGGCGAGCAGCGCCAGCCTCTGGTCGGCATCGTCGACGACGAGGGCCGCATGGTGCGCTGGAAGAAGGGGCTGCTGCTGACCTACAACGTGCTCAGGAGCAGCTTCGCCAGCGACGCCGATTATCAAACCGTGGTGCAGGCCATGCGGGTGGCCACGGCCGATTGGGAGGCCACCTGTGGGGTCAACTTCAAGCACCTCAGCGAGCTGGACGGCGGTGTGACGCCCGGCGGGCCGGCGCCGCTTTTTCAGGTCAAGGCTTTCGACGACGGCAGCGGTTTCATCGCCGTGGCTTTCTTCCCCGACGAGCCGCCCGCCCGCCGCACAGTGTTGATCTTTCCCTCCTTCTTCTCGCCGACCCTGGGCTTCGACCGGGCGGGGGTGTTGCGCCACGAGCTGGGCCACGTGCTGGGCTTTCGCCATGAGCACATCCGCTCCGAGGCGCCGGCGCTCTGCCCCGACGAGCCGCTGGGCAACACCATCAACCTGTCGGACTACGATCCCCGCTCGGTGATGCACTACTTCTGCGGCGGCGTCGGCACGCGCGAGCTGCAGATCACCGACGTGGACCGCGATGCCGCGCGCAAGCTCTATGGCCCGCCCGACAAGGACGTGCATTATTTCGACTGAGTCACGCCGGCTCCTGGGCGCGAAAAGTCCCGCACCGGTTCGGTGCGGGACTTTGATTCGAGCAACTGGGCTGGCTCGGTCGGAGTATCCA